>NZ_JAWLPU010000001.1:0-300000 GCF_036997485.1 Brachyspira pilosicoli
AAAGTAGTAATAATTTATCGTCTCAAGCTACTCGCCTAGCTAACGCACTTCCTACGGTCGCCCTAAAGGCCTCCCTCTGGTCGGGGTCACTCCGCTACTCGCCGTAGGGGCTTTCCGCACGTCATAGCTTTGAACTACAGAATATGTAACAGTGTGCGGTTCATTATCGCATATTATGGAGCATAAGTTTTCGGAAATAGACTGCATTTATTTTTCTACTGTTTTATTTGATTTTAATTTATTGTATTTTCTCTTAGTAACATAACCATTAATAATATTACCTTCATTATCTATAGTTTGTACTTTATAATAATATTTAACCTCATCTATAATAGTTATATTATTAATAGTAGTTTGATTTATTATTTGAGAATTGGAATTAGCATTTTTTCTGACGGGCAATAAAATAGTTAAATAAAATCCAACAATTGTTGTAAAAAGAAAAATTAATATTGCAGCTATGATAGGGTTTTTATAAGCCCATTTTTTATACACATCAAATAACTTTTGTTGCCTATTAAGTAATACAACATTTTCTTTATTTATTTCATATAAATCATTTTTGAACTCTTCAATTTCATTTTTATCAATATCTTTTAAATTTACATTTTCATCTTCTTCTAACTTTAAAAATACTTTATCAATGGAGTCAGAAAAAACTTTTTTGTAATTTAATTCAGGAATATTTTTAGATAGTTCTTCATATTGTTTAAGAGCATCATGAAAACTATTAATAACATTAAAGCCCATAATCTTCTTATATTCTTTTTTATATAGTTTTTCATATTGTTTAAGAGCATCATGGAAACTATTAATAACATTAACCCCCATAATCTTCTTATATTCTTTTTTATGTAATTCCATAACATTACTAATAGCATTTGAAATTGAACATGAAGCTGATTTTAATAAATCTGAATTGACAGATTGTAAAAAATAATTTGAAATATCTGGTAAAGTTTTATTTGCTTCTTTAAGTTGTTCAGATAATGAATTTGCAATTAAATCTTTATTTTCCATTTAATCTCCATTAACAATATTTTTAACTATATAAATAAAAATAGCCAAGCCCAGAAACTGAGCTTGACTATTAAGAGAAGATATTATTTTTTATGTTTTGTAATATCTTTCAAAGTATATTTAGCACTTTTTCCATTTGATGGTGGAAATTTTTTATCTTTAACCATCGTAATTTCTAAATTACTACTATTAACTTGATACTGACCACTAACTTCGCATTTTTGACCTGTATTAAATTTTTTATTCATTTTTTATTAATTCCTTTATTCTTTAAATTTTGTTCGAGTTGAGTATGAGTTTGGTAATTTCCTTTTTCTATCTCTTTTTTTACTATATCCGCATATTTTTTAGGATATTTACCTTGCTCATACTTAATCTCATGTTTTTGTTTTTTATCTATAAATTTATCATCTCTAGCTTTGTTTTCTGCCATATTAAACTCCTTATATAGCATAATTATATAATACATTTTATACTAACTAGTATAATTTTTAGTCAAAATGTATAAAATACTAAAAAAACTAACCTTGCATATTGACATATATATGATTTATATATATAATTATATATATAAATCAGGGTGGTATTTTAATCATATAAATTCCTCCTTGAGAAAATAATATCCAATTTAAAATATTGGTAATTTCTTTTATTACGCACAATTAAAGTTTGGCGACCGTATTGTGCGTAATTTTTTATTTTACATTTCATTATACATTCTTATTAAAAAATAGCAAGTTTAAATCTCCATATTTTCGGATTTTTTTTCATAAAATTAACTTTTTTCTTCATAAAACTCCTTTTTTATTTCAAATATAAATATATTATAACATATTTTTAAAAAAATACAAGTAAAATATATTTATTATAACTTTATTATAAGTGAAACTTATAATAAATATAACCATTAATATTAATAAAAGTAAAATAAAAAATTAATTTTTTTTAGAAAAAATAAAAAAAACAAGGGAAGTAGCTCCCTTGTTTAAATAATTCGAGTTATCAAAACCTAAACTATAAAATTATCATTTTTAGTTATCACCCTCTACAATCTTAATATCACTTTCATCTAAATTATAAATTTTATAGACTAAACTATCTATTTGCCTATCTATTGCATTAATCTGCCTGTTAATCATAGTGATAGAATTAGGATTTTTCTCAGCGGACAACTTTTTGTTTAAAGTGATGATGTTGTCAACAAGCGTAACGATTTTGTCATGCATTTCCCTGTCTTGTGTATTAGACATATCTAATAATGGTATAGGTATTGATTCTAATTGATTTTTTTGTATATGGGGAAATAAGGTATCATCATTAACATAGATATTTTTAAACCAAAAATTTACTACTTTTGAATTTAAAACCGCTAACAAATAATTAATATTACTTTCATCAATTATATGAACATTATAAACTACATTAGTATTACAATAACCTACTTCATCTAAAGCAAATTCTATATTATTAGATACAAATTTTGTTACCATTTTAGGCACTTTAGTAAATATCTCTTCTCTCTTAAAAATTTTTGATTCATTTTTAAAATCTGGATGCACATAATATTCGCCCTCTGTTATAACATATCTACTAATATTTTCACCTCGTATCATTTTATATTTACTTTTTTCTTTATTAATCTTCTCATTATTAAAACCGCACTCAAAACCTCTAATAATATCACAATGTGAGCCTAATTTTGAATAATTAGATAATTCTATTTTATTAATCAAATTAATATTATTTTCTTTTAATAAAAATGGGAATAAATTAAATGGCATATTATCTACAAATTTTATGTCTATATCCTGAAAATAATTATATATACCTTTTTTAAACATTCCTACTTTTACCTTTGAATTTTTATTTGATTTAGAACATATTATTATATTAGCCTCTACTGAAGCACCTAAAAAAGGTTTTTCAGCATCAATATATCCTGTTATATGGAAATTATCTATATAAAATTTTCTTAACTCTTTAAAGTTTTCATTAGTGGCTAATCTTTTAGGAAGTATAAAACTGTATATACCATTTTCATTTAATAATTTATATGATAACTCTGTAAATAAAGAATATAAATCATATTGACCAACTGCAAGAGTAAATTTATTTTTAAAATATTCTTTAAATAAATTATTAAAATCTACAGTTCTGATACTTACATACGGCGGATTGCCTATCACTATATCAAAGCCGCCGCCTTTAAAAATATTTTTAAATTCGTCTTCCCAATCAAAACAATTTATTTTATATTGCGTCTCCTCATCAAAATCAAGCATCGACTGGCTTTCATAAAAATCATTGCCTATCAAACTGTTCCCGCACTTGATGTTGTCCTCCAATGACGGTAAAGCCCGCTCATTAAATAAATCCTGATTGTTCTGTATTGACGCTGGGCTCTCCCCCTCCAAACATTTCATTAGTAGCGATAATTTCGTTACCTCTACCGCATTGCTGTCTATGTCCACACCAAATATGTTGTTGCGTAATATCTGCTTCTTTATCCAAATTGTTAAATCCCCATTCTCCTTTATTACATCTTCTTTCACCCCCTTAAACTTCGCCCTGTCCTTTATCTTGTTGTAATATTCTATATGATAATTAAGTAAATATTTATACGCCCCAAGTAAAAAACTGCCGCTACCGCAAGCAGGGTCCAATATCTTTATATTGGCTATCTCCTCTGGCTTCTTACCCTTTATCGCCTCCCCAACCGTATTCGCTACTATATAATCTACTATATACTCTGGTGTATAATAAACCCCTCCTGCCTTACGCACCTCTGGTTTTAATTCTATCTTTGCACTATGGTTCTTACCTATAGTGATAGTTTTGCCGAGAAACTGCTCATAAGCATTCCCTATTATCTCAACCGATATCACAGAAAACTCATAAGGACTCAAAGGATAATAAAGCTCATTAATAATCTCTTTTATCACCTTATTATCAATCACAATACTGCTGCTAATACTGTCTTTAGAGAAATCAAACAGCCCGGAATTATACCTACCGTCAGCATGTTCAAAAACTCTTAAAAGATTGCTGTAAAAATTGTCATTTTTGTTTTCACAAGTTTTTTTCAAATCGCCATACTCTTCGATACCTCTGTCCTCAGCGGCCCTCAAAAATATAATTCTGTCAATAATCTGCTGCACTGCATAATTCAAATCACGTACAGATAAATCTTTGTTTAATTTAGATATATTAGAAGCGAGTTTAGTACGTAGATTGTCAAGGGTGATTAAAAAATCTATATCAACGCTTTCAGTACCTTTTTTGTTAGAAGTACCAGCAATATATTTTTCAAGGGAGCCCTGTTCAATTTTTTCTTTGTTAAGTATCTCATAAAGAAAATCGAATTTTTTTAAATAATCCTCAAAATGAATATATTCAATTCTTGCAGTAGAGGCCTTATCATTAACATTAGGTTTTCTGGTGCAATCATAAATAGCAAGTTCTTCAAAATCTGTGAGGAAACTAATCCCGAGCTTTGCACTCCAACCATACCTCCTAAGCTGGAAAGCAGGTAAACTGTCCTCTTTGAGATTAACACCTGGCTTTTTAGCCTCAACAAAGAAAACCCTATTCCCCCCAATACGAAATGCATAATCAGGAGCTTTAGTTTCTTTCCCAACTTTAACTTTATCCTCATGAATTACATCACGATAAGTTTGCGATTTCCCCGCCCTGTTAGACACATCCCAACCGAACGCCTCAAAGAACGGATCCAAAAAATCCCTTCTAGTTTCCGTTTCATTATAATTTTTATTAGTATATTGTTCTCTGTTATTTCTAAACTTAATAACAAGCTCTTCAACTTTTTTATAAACTTCATCTTTGCTATGCATAAAAATACTCCCCCAATTACTTACATAAGAAAATATTAATAAAAAAATATTGATTGTAAAAAACAATTTTGTTATTTTTACATAGTATAAGTAATTTTTTTTAATTATTCAATGAAAGAGAGAATTTTTTATATAATATTTTAAAAGATAAAAAATAACAAATATAAATGAGTATACAAAAAAAGCGAAAGATTATTTTTATCTAACCTTTCGCTTTTTAAAACCTATAAAAAATTATTATAATTTTTTTAATTCTTCCAAATTTCCTGAATCTATAATCTGTCTTTTAAACTCTTCTTCAGACAATATATTTTTGATTCCTATAATTTTACTATCATCTTTCACAGCTTCTTTTACTTTTTCTAAAAAAGCAAAAGGGCAAAATATTAAATTATATTCATCTATCTTATTGTTTTGCAAATCAGAATGTTCTATTTGAGCATCTTTTATATCAAAACTTTCTAAAACTCTTTTAATTTTTTCTACCATCATTAAACTAGTTCCAGAACCATTAGCACAAATTGCAAGCACTTTTAACATTTTTATTTATACTCCTTCTAACAAAATTATTTTTTCATTAATTCATCTACATACTTAACTATATCAAATCCAGCATTCAAAGCCTTAGCAATAGAACCTCCAGATTTATATAATATATCTCCAGCTATAAATAAGTTTTTAACAGAGCTTTCATGTTTATCATTAACTATAGGCACTCCGCTTTCATCTAACTCTATATCACACCTCTTTAAGAAATCTATTGGAGCAACTCCTCCTAAAGCATATATTACTCTGTCATAAGTATCATCAGCACCATCAGCATAATGAACTAATACTTTTCCATTACTGTCTTCTATAGATTTAATATCAACACCTAATCTTGGCTTTACTTTACCGCTCGCTATATCTTCTTTAATAGTTTCTAAGTTCTTTTCATTAGGTCTTGTAAATTCAGCCTTTCTGTAATTGATTGTAACATCATTATCCTTACCTAAAAGATAAGCATACTCAACAGCAGAGTTTCCTCCGCCAACTACTAATACTTTTTCGTTTTCTTTGCATTTGTAAATATTAAAGTTTACAACGTTGTTCAAACTAGGCGGTATATTATAATCAGGTCTATTAGGTCTTCCCATCTTACCAATAGAAGCTACAACATATTTAGCAGTATAAGTTTTATTATCAACAGTATTAACTTCTAAATATTCACCATTCTTTTTAATAGATTCAACTTCAGTATTAAACATAGCTTCAATGTAGTTTCCAAACAAACATTCACTAAATAAATCTAATACATCTCCTTTAGTTGCAGTTTCAAATTTAATGTTGCCTTTCAAATCTAAAGCTTCACCTTTATAATCTTTGTCTACTCTTTTATCATCTTTATAAAACTTTCTAATAGTAGTAGAGTGATTATCACCTTTTTCTATAAGAAGCACTTTTTTCATTTGAAGTATAGCAGCCTCAACAGCAGCAGCAATTCCGCCCGGGCCGCCTCCTACTATAATTAAATCATATATATTATCCATAATTTTACCTCCTTAAATAAAATATATATATCTTTAACATGTAAAATCAATTATTAGTATGAAATATTATAAAATAAATGTTAGAAAAGTCAAACAGTTTTATATACTAAAAAATTAAAAAGTTTTTTATTTATATCTATTATTATCACTTCCCTACAGCTATTTTATTTATACAAAATAATATATATATTTTTTGAATATGCTTTACAAAAGACTGTGTTTTTAATTAAAATAATAATATTATATAAATCTTATAAATATATAAAGATAAAATATTTATATATTGCTAAACCTGTCATAAAAATACAACTTTTACAAAGTATACACTATGAGCTAAGAAATCACTTTTAGATATATAACACTATGTAAAAGTTTAACAAATTACAAAATATAAGTTATTTAGTTATAAAATTATATATCTAGATTTTTAACATATTTAGCATTGGCCTCAATAAACTCTCTTCTCGGCTTAACTTCATCACCCATAAGCATAGAGAATAATTGGTCTGCCTTTTCAGCATCTTCTGTTAATACCTGATACATAAGTCTTGTTTCTGGGTTCATAGTAGTTTCCCATAATTGGTCAGCATTCATTTCACCCAAACCTTTATATCTTTGTATGTCGTATTTTCTATCTTTATTTTCTTCTAAGATTTTATCTCTCTGTTCATCAGTATATGCATAAACAAAATTTTTCTTATCAAAACTAATTTTGTATAGAGGAGGAACAGCTATAAATATATGTCCCAAATCTATTAAAGGACGCATATATCTAAAGAAGAAAGTTAAAAGTAAAGTTCTTATGTGTGAGCCGTCAATATCAGCATCAGCCATTATAATGATTCTTCCATATCTTATTTTAGATATATCAAAAGAAGCACCAACTCCGCATCCTAATGCTGCTATTATTGGTTTTAAGCTGTCGGTATCTATTATTTTATCGAGTCTTGCTTTTTCAACATTCAATACCTTACCTCTTAACGGTAATATAGCTTGGAAATGTCTATCTCTTCCGCCTTTAGCAGTACCGCCTGCAGAGTCTCCCTCTACAAGATATACTTCACATTTATCAACCTCTTGCTCAGAACAGTCAGCCAATTTGCCAGGCAAAGAATCGCTCTCTAAAGCATTTTTTCTTCTTGCTAAATCTCTTGCCCTTCTTGCAGCTTCTCTTGCATTTGCAGCTGATATTATTTTTTCAAGTATTGCTTTTATTACTTTTGGGTTTTGTGAGAAATAATCATTTAAACCTTCAACTACAAGTTTTTCTGTAACAGCACGAACTTCAGTATTACCCAATTTAGTTTTTGTTTGACCTTCAAATTGAGGATTAGGTATTTTTACAGATACTACAGCAACTAAACCTTCTCTTGTGTCTTCGCCCATAAATGTTATTTTATTCTTTTTGTCTAATTCAAGCTTTTTAGCAAAATCTGTATAAACTCTTGTTAAGGCTGTTCTAAATCCTACTAAATGCGTACCGCCTTCTGTAGTGTTTATGTTGTTACAGTATGTGAATATATTTTCATTATAGGCATCAACATATTGCATTGCTACTTCTACATCTGTTTTATCTTCTGTTTTATGCAAATATATTGGTTTATCATGCAATGTTTTTTTGTTTTCATTAAGGTGGGTGATAAACATTTCTATACCGCCCTCATAATAAAACTCATTGCTTACAGGTTTTGACTCTCTTTTATCTATGAGTGTTATTCTTATTCCTCTGTTTAAGAAAGCTAATTCTCTTAATCTATTAGCAAGTATTTTATAATCATAAACAGTTGTTTCAAATATTTCAGGGTCTGGAGTAAATGTTACTTTTGTTCCTGTTTTATTTGATTTACCTACTTCTTTTACAGGCTCTTCTGGTATTCCTCTATGATATACTTGTCTGTAGAGTTTACCGTCTTTGCTTACCTCAGCAATAAGCTCTGTACTTAAAGCATTAACTACAGATACACCAACACCATGCAAACCGCCTGATACTTTATAAGTTTCATTGTCAAATTTACCACCAGCATGAAGTTTAGTCATAACAACTTCTAAAGCAGATATTTTGAGCTTCGGATGCATATCAACAGGTATTCCTCTTCCATCATCTTCTACTTCTATTATATTATCTTTTTTTATTGTAACTATTATATTTTTACAGAAGCCTGCCATAGCTTCATCTATACTATTGTCAACTACCTCGTATACCAAATGATGCAAACCTTGAGAACCAGTAGAACCTATATACATACCTGGGCGTTTTCTAACAGGGTCTAATCCTTCTAACACCTGAATATTTTTCGAACTATATGTCTTTTCTCCAGTAGCCATTATATAATATCCTTTTCAATACTTAATTAAATTTTAATTGATATATTATACACCTATTTTAATATAATTACAATTAGGAAATGTTAGAGAGTTCTAATTATTTGAGTATTTAGTGTATGGGTTCAACGGCAATTTTTATGCAATTATCCTCTTTTTTATCAAATATCTCATAGCCTCTTAATATATTATCTAGTTTTATAGTATGAGTGATGAGAAAATCAGTATTTAACTTGCCTTGAGATATTAGCTGTAAGATTTCATCACTATGAACAGCATCAACACCGCCTGTTTTGAATATCAAGTTTTTTCCATACATTATATTTAACGGAAGTATCTGAGGCTTTTCATACATTGCAACTAATGCTACAACAGAATTAGGCCTTGCAATTCTCCAAGCTAAGTCGAATGTATTTTCTCCTCCTGCTGCCTCTATTGTGCCGTCAGAAAGTTTTCCAGCATTTATATCTTTTATATATTCTTCTATATTGCTAACTTTATTAGGATTAATAAAAAAGTCTGCTAAATTGTTTGTTTTTGCGATGTTTAATCTATCTTCATTTATATCTATTGCTATAATTTTTTTTGCTCCAAAAGCCCTCGCACTCATCATAGCACAAAGCCCCACTGGTCCAGCACCTATTACAGCAACAGTATCATTATTTTTTATATCGCAAAGCTCAGCACCAAAATATCCGCTTGCCAAAATATCTCCTACAAATAATGCATTTTTGTATGTAACATTTTGAGGAATTATATTTAATGACATATCAGCAAAAGGCACTCTCACATATTCAGCCTGACAGCCATTAATGCGGCAGCCTATCTCCCAGCCTCCTTTTTCGCAGTTGTTTATAAAGCCATTTTTGCAATAAAAACATTCTCCGCAAAAAGTTATGCAGTTGGCAGATACTCTGTCTCCTTTCTTTAACTTTCTTACATCGCTTCCAACTTCTACTACTTCGCCCACAAATTCATGCCCAAGCACTATATTTTTATTTGCTCTCGGTACTTGACCATTTATTATATGAAAGTCGCTTGTGCATATACTTGATAATTGTACTTTTACTATAGCGTCTTTACTGTCTATAATCTTTGGATTTTCTATTTCCTTTAATTCTATTTTTTTATCTCCAATATAAACTAAAGCTTTCATTTTTATTCCTAAAGTTTTTAATAGTTATAATAAGTATATACTAAAAAATTATATTTTGTAAAAAATATTAAGCTAAAACATTTGCACTTTTTGCAACTTTTTGTGGCGGGAAAAAGTTGAATAAAAATAAGAACATAAATTATAGTTGTTTAATAGATACTAAAAAAATTTTATTTTTTTTATTATTTGCGGGGACTAGTCCCCGCACCCCCAGTTCTTTTGCCGACGCTCTGCGTGCCTGCGGCAAGGCACCTACTCGGTATTGGTATAAAAGAACCTTATATCCTTCAGATACGCTTCGCGAAGAACTGCATTTTTATTATAAATTTCATAATTTAATTGTACATTAAAAGGCACTCCCCGCACGACTAAGAAGTTATAATTAAAGCATAGCATTACCGTGCGGCAAGGTGGTACAGCTCGTACGCGGAAAAAAGTTGAATAAAAAAATTATAAAAAAATTATAAAAAAATATAAATATAATTGTATAGATATATCAACATTTATTTTTTGACAAACTTTTTATTTTTTATATAATTATAAAACTTATAATTATGAATAATCAAGTTAAAGAATATATTTCAGAAAAATTAAAACGCCTGCCTACAAAATCTGGCGTATACTTTATGAAAGATAAAGACGCTAATATTATATATATAGGCAAAGCGAAATCATTAAAAAAAAGAGTATCTTCCTATTTTATAGGGAACAATAAAGATGCAAAAACAACTGCATTAGTAGAACATATTAGAGATATTGATTATATAGTTACAAAAAATGAAGTAGAGGCATTAATTCTTGAAGCAGAGATGATAAGAAAGCATAAGCCTCATTATAATATACTTCTTAAAGACCAAAAATCTTTCCCTTTTATAGCAATTACAAACGAACATTTTCCAAGAGTGATAAAAGCAAGAAATGTAATAGACAAAGAAAATGCTAAAAAATATAAAAAATATTATGGACCTTATGTTGCTGCTGAGAGGGCAGAAAAAATAGTAAAGTTTATAATAGATAATTTTAAGCTTAGAAGGTGCAAATATGATTTTCCTCTAAAACGTAAAATAAGACCTTGCCTTTATTATCATATAGGTAAATGCACCGCTCCTTGTGCTGATTTGATTGACGAGAAAGAATATGATAAAGATATTGATAATGCTATTATGCTTCTTGAGGGGAATGTTGATGAGCTTGTTGCTAAAATGAAGCAGGATATGTTTGTATTTGCAGAGAAGTTAGAGTTTGAGAGGGCAAAAGATTTAAGAGATAAAATTGACTTACTTAAATCTATCACAGTTGAACAGAGCATATATGTACCAGAGAGTGATGATATAGATATTATAGGAGCTTATGGACAAAATGGAGATTACACTATTGTTGTACTTTCTGTAAAAGGCGGTAAGCTTGTAGATAGAAAAACTTTTGCTATGCAAGACAAAAATATTGATGAGGATTCTAATAAATCAAGATATAGTGAAGTGATTTCTGCATTTATTACTCAATATTATACTCATAATAATTTAATACCCGCTTCAATAGCTACAGATTTTGTAATTAAAGATTTTGATGTTGTAAAGGATTATTTAAAAGAGATATCTGGAAGAGATGTTGAAATAAAACTTGATAACACAAAGAAAGGATTAATATCCATAGCCAACGAAAATGCAAGACATTTATTTAAAGAGAGAGCATTGATTAGAGAAGTGCCTATTGGTATTACAAGGCTTCAAGAAATATTTAAACTTAAAAAAGCTCCTTCTATAATAGAATCTTTCGATATAGCACATATTCAAGGAAGCTATACTATGGCTGGAATGGTGAGATTTGTTAATGGTGTTTCTGACAATAAAAACTATAGAATATTTAATATGAAAACTGTTACAGGCATAGATGACTTTGCTTCTATAAAAGAGGCAGTATATAGAAGATACAAAAGGCTTAAAGAAGAGAACTCTACATTTCCAGATTTAATACTTATAGATGGAGGAAGAGGTCAGCTTAATTCTGCAATAGAAGCTTTAAAAGAATTAGACATAAAAAATCAGCCTATAATGGCACTTGCTAAAAAGTTTGAAGAGATATATTTACCAAATAGAGAAACCCCTGTTCAATTAAATGATAATGAGCCTGCAAGGTTGTTTTTACAAAAGGTGAGAGATGAAACGCATAGATGGGTTAATACTAGTCATGGAAAAAAGAGAAGCAGAGAGATGGTAAAAAGCGAACTTGAAAAAATAGAAGGTTTGGGTAAAAAGGGCATAGAAAAACTTTATTCCCATTTTATCAATATAGACAATATAAAAAATGCTTCATTAGATAATATAGCCAATATACCGGGAATAAGTTATAAGGTGGCAAATAATATTTATAACTATTTCCACAAATAAAATAACTCGCTTAATCATTTATTTAATAAAATTATTAATTATTATATCTCTATTAATTAAATAAAAAATCATAGCTAAAATATATGGATACTATTTTTAATAGCAGTTTTAAATATATAAAATATATAAAAACTTTTTTAATAAAGTTATTTTTTTTAGTATAGACTAAATATAATTATTAATTTATAATATAAAAAAATATATAAAAGGTTTATATAATGAAAATACTAATTATAGGATCTGGCGGAAGAGAACATGCTATAGCTTTTAGTTTATCAAAGAATGAAAAAGTAAAAAAGATATATTGCTCTGACGGGAATGCCGGAACTTTTTATGAAAATAAATGTGAGAATATAAAATTAAATGGAATTGAAGAGTTTGTTAATTTTGCAAAAGATAAAAATATTGATTTAACTATAGTAGGAAGTGAGGAACTACTTGTTGCCGGTATAGTAGATATATTTGAAAAGAACAACTTAAAAATATTTGGACCGAATAAAAAAGGTGCTATGCTTGAAGGCTCCAAAGCTTATGCTAAAGAGTTTATGAAAAAGTATGGTATTAAAACGGCAGAATATAAAACATTTAATGACTACAATAATGCAAAAGAATATTTAAATAATATAAATTATCCTCTTGTTATAAAGGCGAGCGGGCTTGCTTTGGGTAAGGGAGTAATTATATGTAAAGACATTAACGAAGCTAATAATGCTTTAAAAGATATGATGATAAAAAAAGTATTCGGGGATGCTTGTAATGAGATAGTAATAGAAGAGTTTTTGGAAGGTTATGAGGCTTCTATTTTATCTATAACAGACGGAGAAACTATAATACCCTTTATATCTGCAAAAGACCATAAAAAAGCGTTAGATAATGATGAAGGATTAAACACAGGAGGAATGGGAGTAATATCGCCAAACCCTTATTATACAAAAGAGGCAGAAAGCTTATTTATAAAAGATATACTAACCCCTACTCTCGAAGGAATGAAAAAAGAAAATATAAGTTTTGCTGGTATAATATTTTTTGGGCTTATGATTACAAAAAATGGAGTATATTTGCTTGAGTATAATGTGAGAATGGGAGACCCTGAGACACAGGCTGTACTTATGCTAATGGAGAGTGATTATTTATCTTTAATAGAAAGTGCTATGGATAAGAAATTAAAAGATGTAGAAATAAAATGGAAAGATAAACATGCTTGCTGTGTGGTTATGGCTTCTGGAGGCTATCCTTCGAGTTATAACAAGAGTTATAAAATTACTGGCATAAACAATATAAACGGTAAATATTTTATCGCTGGTGCAAAGCTCAATGAAAATAAAGATATTATTACAAGCGGAGGAAGGGTTTTGAATGTTGTAAATATTGCAGGCAGTTTGGAAGAGGCAAGAAAACTTACATATAACGATATTGAAAAGATAGATTTTAAAGACAAATATTTTAGAAAAGATATTGGTTTAATTAAGCAGTAAAATCACATAATAAAAAATTATACAATAAATGCTTGTTTAATAGTTTATATTATTAAATAAGCATTTTTTTATATTATAATTTTTGTATCATAAATAAAATGTTTCTAAAAAAATAATATAAGATAATAAAAATTACAAAAATTAATACTGTCTTAGTGTAAAGTCTTATAGAGATATACTTAATTCTTGCATTCTTGTATGGTGAAATCATCTTGTTTGAATTGTTAATTATCAAAAAAGTATTTAAAGAGTAAAAACATTGAATTTACAAATTACGTTAATGAATTCAATCTAATGCTAAAAATTGCTAAAACATATAAATGCAATGATGAAGTTTAAGTATGAGTTTTTTAATATGCTTATATATTATTTTAGTTTCTTGATTATCTCTTTAGTGAAATATGGTAAATCATCAGGACATCTTGAAGTAACAATATTTCCGCATACTACTACTTTTTCATCTTTATAATTAGCTTTAGCATTCATTAAATCATCTCTTATGCCTATATAGCAAGTAGCATCTTTTCCTTCTAAAACTTTTGCTGATATTAAAGTTTGCTGTCCATGGCAAATAGCTCCTATAGTGAGATTATTATCCGCAAAATATTTTATTATTTTTTTAACATTTTCATTTCCTCTTATAGCTTCAGGAGCTCTTCCTCCGGGTATTATTAATGCTTTATAGTTTGAAGGGTTTACTTCTGAGAAATCTAATTTTGCTTCAACTTTGAAAAAATATTCTCCTTTAATTTCACCTTTGTTTAGAGCTGCTATATCAACTTCAATGCCCTCTTCTAATAGTCTAAAATAAGGGTAAAATAATTCTGAATCTTCAAAAAAATTATCAGTAATAATTAATGCTTTCATTTCTATGCTTCCTTTATATAATAATTTTCATATATTATAATATAATATTTTTTTATTATTGCCAGCAATAAATTTTATTAAAAAATAGAATATAACTTTAAAAAAATTATTATGTGGACTTAAATTTTTTGTATAATTAAAAATACCACTTTATAAGAAAAATGTCCAGCAGGCAAAAACCTACCAGACATTTTATTAATAAAAAATCAAAAATTATGTTTATTATTATTTTTTATTCATATTATTATATTCTTTAAATAAAGCAGAAGCAACGCCGCCTAATGCTAAAAGACCCAAAAGGTTTGGTATAACCATCAAACCATTGAAAGTATCAGCTAAAGACCATACTAAATCAACTTTTAAAGCAGAACCCAAAAGTACAAAACCAACAACTAAAACAGCATAAACTTTAGCAGCTTTTACTCCAAATAAATATTTAATATTTTGCTCTCCAAAGAAATACCAACCTACTATAGTGGTAAAAGCAAAAAAGAATAAACATACAGCAACAAATACAACACCAAAATAACCAAAACCCATTCTAAAAGCTTCTTGAGGCAAACCAACACCTTTTAATATTTCAGGTATTTGAGAAGCAGAAGCTAAAGGATATATTTTAGTTTGCAATATATCAGAAGTTAAAATAACTAAAGCAGTTAAAGTAACAACCACAAAAGTATCGAAGAATACCCCTATCATAGCAACAACACCTTGTTCGCAAGGATGTTTAACTTTGGCTAAGGCATGAGCATGAGGAGTAGAACCCATACCAGCTTCGTTAGAGAATAAACCGCGCGCAACACCAAAACGCATAGCCTGCTGTATACCTATACCTAATCCGCCTCCTATAACAGCTTGAGGATTAAAAGCTGCAGTAAATATTAAAGCTATAGAACTAGGAAGATTTTTAATATTCATTATTATAATGATTACAGAACCAATGATGTATAATAAAGCCATTATAGGCACTACTTTTTCTGTAAATGAAGCTATTCTTTTTAAACCACCAATAAAAATAAAAGCAGATATTATAGCACATATAATACCAATATATATAGGTTTAATTTGAGGGAAAGCATTAACAAAAGCACCGGATATAGAGTTAGATTGAACCATATTACCCATAAAACCTAAAGCTAATATGATAAATATAGCAAATAAAGCAGCTAAAAATTTACCAAAAACACCTTGATAAGCAGCACGTATATAATATGCAGGCCCCCCTATAACATGACCGTCTTCGGTAGTAGTCTTATATTTTTGACCTAAAGAAGCTTCAACAAAGATTGTTGCCATACCAAAGAAAGCAGATACCCACATCCAAAATATTGCTCCTGGACCTCCAGCAATTAAAGCAGTAGCAGCACCAGCCAAATTACCAGTACCAACCTGAGCAGCAATAGCAGTTGCAAGAGATTGAAAAGAACTCATGCCTTCTTTATCAGCAGCTTTACCTCTTAAAGAAAGACTTCCAAAAGTTCTGTCCCATCCATCTTTAAACTTTGCTATCTGCACAAATTTAAGCCTCAAAGTGAAATAAATTCCACTTCCGCATAGCATAATGATAAGCAGATAATCCCATAAAATACTGTTTACCTTTGCTACTATGTTTGAAACAACATCCATAATAAACTCCTATGATTTTAATATATTAATAAAAAATGGAAACATTAGATATTATTTTTTATATCTAATATTTCCATAATTTGCAAAATTAGTAAAAAAGTTACTAAAATTATAATTAGCCTTAATAACAGATAATCTTAACCTAAGATATAAATCCGCCTTTTCTCAAAATATTCTCAGCATTCTCTCTATTTTTATCACTAACTAATATGATAGGTCCAGTACAACCCATACCAGACTCAGCATATATACCATTTTCCATAACTAACTCTACAGCCGCATCTAAGTCCATAACCTCAACTCCAGGAATTTGAGCAGTTACAACTTCTTTAGCAACAGTAGGTTTAGCTTTTTCACTTCCAGAAGAAGCATTAGCCTTAGGTTTTAAACTTTCTAATATAGCATCAAAACCATATTTTTTTACTTCCTCTTCTTCTTTATTCATAACATCTATTATATTGCCGCTAATACACTGATAAGCATACTCAATAGCACCAGCAATAACATTAGAACCAGAAGCCCTTGAAATAATGAATATAGGAGTTTTGAAACCAAATCCTATACCAGGACCATAACCATATCCTATAGCCTCATAGCTTCCGCCGCTATTGAAAGATGAGAACATTTTTATAAGAATGTTTCCTGTAAGAGAATCACAAACTACAACATCAACAGCACCAGTAATAAGGTCATTGCCTCTTAATACAGCACCGCCATCAGCACGATTAGAAGAACCGAATTTAATATTGTAGCCATTAGAAGCAAGCTCTTTTAAAGCTCTCTCAACAGTACGAGCAGAATCTATATTCAAAATACCAACAGTAGGCTCTTTTATACCGCAAGCTTTAGCTGTTATAATACCATAAATAGCATTTTTAAACATAGCCTGATCTCTAACAGTAGCAGAAGTACCAGTAGTAGTAGCAATATATGTTTCTTTACCATTAGCTTGAGAAATAACTCTTCCAACAGTTGACACTCCTATCGGGAAAGGATAATGCATAGTAACACAAGCATCCAACTCTCCTTTAGCAAGCATCTCTTCCATTATCTTATGAGCTTTTTCATCGCAATCTGTTTCTATTGTTTGAAGACCAGTAGAGTTCTTTTCACCAATTAAAACAACTTCAACATTTTTGTTTCTCTTCATAGCTATTACGCCGCCAAGAGATACAGCTTCTGCACCATGCTCAGAACCTCTGTTTGTTATACCAACTCGTACCTTCTTACCAAATTGACCAGTTTCTAAAGCATTAGCAAGAGAGAGGAAAGTCTCCCCTATCATAGATTTTATAGCTGAATTAGAAGCATCACTCATCTAATACCTCCTTATTCACCTAACATGCTTTTAGCAAAATCTCTCATAGCATTAGCAATAAGTTTATTAACTTCTTCTTTAGAAACATTTTCGCCAGTGCCTTTATCACCATTATTTTTTTCTATAATAACAGATATACCGTCAAATAGATTAGTCATTCTTCCCAAGAAAAGTGAACCTTTACCTATAAGCATTATGCGGTTAATTTTACCAGCCATAATGTCTTCAATAGCATAACCCAAATAAGGTACACCAGATGGAATATGTCCTTGAGTAGGAGCCCAACCAGACATACCATGCTTTTCAACAAACTCTGCCAATTGACTTCTATCAATATCACCCTTCTTAACACCTATAGCAGCTATCATTTTGTAGTTAGCTTCAGGTACATCGCCAGCACCAGCAGGTTTAGTTACATCAGGGTTTTGCATCTCAACAGTATATTTATCTATATCAGTAACTTTTAAATTTGCTTTTTCTAATGGATTTACTATTAAAGAAGTCATAACAGCTTGAGGAGCAGAACCTGTAGCAACAGTGTGTCTTCCAAGTACATCAGTTCTAATGATTGGATGTACTCCGTCATTTTCACTGATTAATACAGCAAAAGCACCTAATATATCTTCAATGATAGGAAGATTTTTAGTTACATGGCTTTTACCATTCATACCTAATTTAGCAGTAGCACCACCAGCAACTATTACAACATTTTTGTAAGAACCAGCTTTTACTAATGAAGCAGCTGTTACTAAAGCATGTGAAGGAGCAGCACAGAATCCTCTAATATCAAAACCAGTAGCATTTGGTATACCAGCAATTTCTGCAACACTCTTAGCAAAGTTACCGCCGCCTCTTTGGTTCATATCACCGCAAGCTTCTTCAGAACATTCAATAACTAAATCAATACTGCTTGGATCAACATTTTTCTTTCTAATAAGTTCTTTTAAAGCCATAACACCAGAAGCCTTAACTGCTAAGTTTTCAAAAATAACATGTGCACTCAAGTTAATATCAACATCATGAGCTCTTTTTACACAACCAACTAATTTTTCATTGAAATATAAACCTTCAGCATGTTCTTCTTTTATTAGTTTTTCTATATCTTCAATTTTTGTTTCGCATTTTACTTGAGCTAAATCTTTTTTAATTTCTTCTTCTGATTTGTATTTAGATTCTACAGCAACATAAGCATCTCTCATTTTTTTCTCAAACTCTGCTTCTAAATATACCAACTCAAAAGTGTCAGAAATTTTCATCATAAAAATGAATTCATCTTCAGCAAAAATCTCACCAAACTTTCCATTTCTATCACCTTTACAAGGAACCCCAATCCAGCTTCCGCCAGCTTTTTTTACCTCTTCAGAAACTTGACTAGCAAGCTTTTTTAACTCTTCAGGGTGAAGATTACCAATATAAGTTTGGTTAGGTGCATAATTTACAACATCTTCAAAAGCTCTAAGATGTTTTTTAATATTTTTTAAATAATCAGAATTAGGATTAACTTCCCTTTCAACTGTTTGCGTAGTACCATTATTAATAACCATATCAGGTGCATGTACTAAGCTATAAGCAGCAGCTTTTAATACAGCAAAACTCATCTTTTATTCTCCAAAATATTTATATTAATTAAAATAAGGGGACATACAAGTATTATTAAATATTTGTACTCCCCTTTTTTATTTTTATGATTCAATAAAACAATTAATTTTCAAAAACTGTTTGAGAATCTACAGGAGTTGATAAAGCTTTTAAAGCTCTTTCAACTAATGTACGTCTTAATTTTTTCTCATCCTCTTTAGATAAGTTTGGATTACCTAATGGGTGAGGTATAGCAACAGCAGGAACTATTCTGTTAGCACCAACTGTTAAAGATATAGGAACAATAGTACAAATATGAACTACAGGTATTCCAGTAGCTTCTATTGCTTTAACCATCGTTGCACCGCAACGAGTACAAGTTCCTCAGGTTGATGTTAAAATAACAGCTTGAACGCCGTCTTTAACTAAAGTTTGAGCAAATTCACTAGCATAAGCCTTAGAGTTTTTAACTGAAGTACCATTACCAACTGTAGTGTAGTAGTATGGATAAAGCTCTCCAATTTTACCTTCTTTCTGTAAATCTTTTAATACGTCAACAGGTAATACTCTGTTAGGGTCTTGGTTAGCATAAGTAGGGTCATAACCCCCATGAGCTGTTTCACCCATATCATCAATAGAATATCTGCCATATTTTGAAGCAGAAGAAGATTCTATATGGTCAGGGTTGCCAGTTGGTACTATACCGCCGCTTGTTACGATTGCTATTTTAGCTTTAGTAATATCTTTAATAGCTTCACCAGGAGTTACTCTGTCGAAATCTGGCATAGGATATTCTGTAGTAAATGCTTCACCTTTAATTTTTTTGATAAGCATATCAACAGCTCTCTCAGCACCATTTTTCTCTCTAAACAATGGAACACGTATTCCCCTAGGTATATAACCTTCAGCTTCTGGTGTGCCAATCTCTTCTTTTTTAAGAAGTTTAGAAACTAATTTAGCTATTGTTGGTAAAGCAGTCCTCATGCCAGCAGCAGAGTCTTTAGTAGAAACGATATAAACATCTTTCTTAAACATATCTGCTCCAGGGTTTTCAACATACATACCAGTAACAGCAGAGATTTTTAATTCATCTTGCACCATTTTAGCAACAGTACCGCAAGCAGTACCATAACGGCCAGCATTAAAAGCAGGACCAGCAACAACTAAATCTGGACTATAGCTTTTAATCATATCTAAAACTTCTTTTTTAGCTTTATCTAAGTTCTCGTTAAAGTAAGAGTCTCCGCAAATAACCGTACCAACAACTTCAGCATCAACACCTAACTTTTTAAGCTCACCTTGAAGTCCCGCACCAGGACCAACCACTCCATCTCTTTTTTCTGGAGCTATATCAGCTTTTTCTTCACCGCCAATGTTAGCAAAGAACTGATTAATATAATGAACAATTTTATATTGTGGCATTTAAGCCTCCTAATTTTTTAATTTAAGGCAACCAAATAAATAAATATTAGGCTGCCGTGTTTTTAAAAACCAAACTGGTTTTTATTTACAATGGATTTTTTTATTTTTTAGAGAATTTGTTTTTTATAAAAAATTGTAAGTTAGCTATATTATTTGTTTTCTTCACGCATTCTTTTCATTTCTGCGATTATTTCATCTACATTTAATGTCATTTCTGCCATACCAATCTGTTCATCATAAACAGAAGCATCTACTGCCTCTTTGAACTCTGGCTCTACAGCATGATAAGCATCTAAATGTAAAGCAACATTAGCTAAAGCACCAGCATAAGTAGGGTCACCTAACATTACTGTTTCAGCAGCTAAACCGCTAGCTTCTGCTTCTGCTGCACCAAATAATACTACTAAATTCTCCTTACCAAATTTTTCTGCAAACTCTTTAATTCTCTTTTGATTCTCTAAATCCATCGCTCCTGCGGCTGTTCAAACAAAACACTCCGTAGCAGCAAACAAAACTTCTGCGTCGCTTACTGTTTCAACGCAAGCTTTGATAGCTTCTCCAGGAATGCCGTCTCTATCGCCAATGATAATTACTTTTTTACCATTTAAAATACTCATGGCTTTCCTCCTAAAAATTTTGTTTATATTCTAATAATTTAATACACAAAACTAATTATAGTCCTGTAGCACTAAATTTATTAAAACCTAATTCATTTGTAGCACCAGTGATAACCTGTATCTCTGCTTCAATAGAACCGTCTGCTTTTAATGAACCGTCAAATCCGCCTGCTATTTTATCTGTATAATCTAACATACCTATTACTTTATCCATTTTTGGTAAGTTAATAACTATATTAGCATTACCAGCTGTTACTGTAGCATTAGCTGATACATCTGAATCTGCTAAAGATTGAGAAGAACCATCTCTGCCAGCATATTCATCTGTGATAATACAAGTTTTAATTCCGAATGCTTCTGCTTTTCTGCAATTCATTATTAAGTCAGCATCTGGGTTACCAAATCCTTCTTCAGAGATGATTACTGCATCTAATCCGAAATATTTAGCTAATTTTGATGCCCAATCTGATGAACGCATCTTATCTGCTAAGAATACGTTTTCATTTGTTATAATAACACCCATAAAGTTAATATCTTTACCATGTTTTTCATATAAAGCTTTAATTACAGGGTTATTTAAGTGGTGATAAGTAGTGTTTTTATCGCAAGCTGATACACAGTTACCGCTTACTATAGCACCATCCATTACTTCTGTTGGATAAATAAATGTTGGAACTATTTTCTTAGCATCAACACCATAAACATAAGTATCATGTAATAAGCCTTGTGTTTGAAGCATGTATACATAACCTACTTTTGGTAAATTAGGATACATTGCAGCTTGTTCAAATATAGGTTTAGTTTCATAAGTAAAAGTTTTGTCTGCTTTTACTTCTTTAGCTAACTTACCTAAATAAGTAGCAACTTTTAAACCTGCACCTCTTACAGCAGCTTCATAATCATGTTTTTCTAAATTGTCTACTGGCTCTATAACTAAACATAAATTATTAAGTTTAGAGAATGGTGTATAGTCAGCACCAGGGCCAGACATATCAATGATACCTTCTTGGAAACCAACTATTTTACCGCAAGTAACAACAGCAGCACCTTTTAATACATTAGTCTTTCCCTCACCTACAGTATCTACTTTAGATATCATTCCAGGGAATACTCCGCCTCTGCCTTCTATTTTTACTCTAGGCTCTATAACATCTTTTACAGGTGTTATACGAACGGATTCTCCCGGACGAGCTACATCAATTTTTACACTTTTCAATTTGTCGTCCTCGAGCACCATCTTTGTAACTTCATCAACGTTTACATAGAGTACTCCATTCTCGACTTTTGAAATCTTGTCAAGTTTTATATCTTTAATATAAATCTCGCCTAACTCTAACTTCATATAGTCTCCTTTTATATTTTTATTTTATTATAAACATAAATTATAAGCAATAAAAAAGAGCAGAAGTATATAAAAACATACTGCCACTCTTAAATTTCATTAAACACAATTTAATCCCTGATAAAATTATTCCTAGCAAAATAAACAATGCAATAATATCACTATAAATAGAATATTCTTTCATTGCAACGCAAGATATATTTTTTACTCAGCCTTTAAATTTTATCATCTATATTTTCCTCTAATTAAATAATTAAGAATAATGCTCCTCTATATATTTGTTAGCAGAAATTCCAGCTATAGCACCGTCAGCCGTAGCAGTAATAACTTGTTTCAACATTTTTGGTCTTAAATCTCCGCAAGCAAATACACCCTCAACATTCGTTTTCATTTCTTCATCTGTAACTATATAGCCATCTTTCATTTCAACTTTGCCTTCAAACAATTTTGTCAAAGGAACATATCCAACAAATATAAATACACCAAATGTGCCATCCTCTTCATCTGCCTTATATTCGTAAGTCTCGCCTGTTTCATTATTTAAAAATATAGCAGATTCAACAATTCCGTCACCTTTAAGCTCTAAAAGCTCAGTTCTAAATTTTATTTCAATTTTAGGATTAGCTTTAGCTTTTTCTTCTATAGAATTAGCACAACGAACATAATCTTTTCTAACTATTAATGTTACTTTTCTTGCAAATTTAGATAAATACATAGCTTCTTCTACAGCAGTATCTCCTCCGCCTATACAGAAAACTTCCATACCTTCAAAGAAGTTAGCATCACAAGTAGCACAATAAGAAACACCCTTACCAGTGTACTCTAATTCACCCTTACAGCCCAATTTTCTAGGCTGAGCGCCTGTAGCAATTATTACTGTTTTTGATGTATAAACTTCTCCGTCAGATGTTTTTACTTCTTTTACCTTTCCATCTAACTTAACATCAACTACCTCTTTATGCTCTATTTCAGCACCAAAAGCTTTAGCTTGCTCTATCATCTTGTTGATAAGATTTTTAGGATGTCTTGCCTCTTCATTTGGTTCATAAAAGCCAGGATAATTAGCTATTTCATCAGTAATACTAATTTGTCCGCCAAAACTCGCTTTCTCAAAAATAATTGTCTTTAATCTAGCTCTTGCAGAATAAACACCAGCTGCTAATCCAGATGGTCCGCCGCCTATTATAATACAATCATATAAATTACTCATATAAAAATCTCCATAAAATTACTTATAAAATACTTTCTATTGCTCCGATAACCAATTTATAATCTATTAACCTGAAATCATCATCTATTTCTTTAGTTAACTTCCTCTTAGGCTTATCTAAAAAGTTTTTTGTAAGCTCAATAGAATTTTCTATTAACTCTAATGAATACAAATCTAAATCTGAACCCTTAGATAAAGCAACACTCTTATAAGGAGTTTCATAAGGTTTTATACTGCTCACTATAGGATGAGTTAATAATTTATAACCTAAATGTATAAAGTCTCTAACTTTATAGAGAACTCCCATAAAATCCGAATCTGACATATAAATTATTTCTGCATTTCTACTTTTTACTTCTTCAAAAATTTTCGGATTATTTGTTATAATAACGCAACTCATACTACAATATAATATATATTATTTTCCATGTTTGTCAATATATTATTACAACAGCATTCTATTTTTAAACAAAAAAAAAACTAAAAAAAACCATTACTGTTTATAATATTACATTAGATAGTTATTTATAAATTTTTATATATTTTTATTGTGAATTAATAGTCAATAAAAAAATACTTCCTATTTTTACAGTAAACAAAACATAAAAAATAGGAAGTACACCATAAAATAATAATTATTTCTTGTTTGATAGCTTCATTAAAAAATAAACAATAGCTCCTATCACAAGACCGCCCAAACCAAATATAATTTTCTTTAAATCTGATTGTGATAATAACCACAAGCTAACAACTATAGCAATTATAGGAATAACAGGTCCAAGAGGAAGAGTAAAACCTCTCTCCATATCTGGAGCCTTTTTTCTCATCACTGGAACTGCTAAACAAGTAGGAATATACTGAGCAAAACGTGATACAACACTAATAGCTGCTAATGTAGTGAAACTTCCTGTAAGTGTAACCAATGCTGTTAATACAACTGATATTATTACTGCTACATAAGGAACATCTTTAGAATTTCTTTTTGAAATAAAGCTTGGAAGCTGATTTTCATCAGACATAGCAACACCCGCACGAGGAGTTAAAAATGAAGAAGCTACATTAATACCGCCTATAGAAATCAAAGTACCAGCAGTAACCATAGCACCAGCCCATTTACCTAAGAACTTTTCTGCTGCTGTAGCCACTGGTGTACTTGTTGTTGCTAAAGAAGCTCCTAATATACCTATGCTGTTTACCTGAATAAGTATATATATTATAGCTACCAATATCAAAACTATACATATAGCAAGAGGAACATTCTTTTTAGCATTATCCATATCTCCTGCTGCAACACCTATAGATTCAAAACCTGTAAAAGCATAAAATATAAGTAAAGCTGCACTTCCAAATGTACCTTTTAATACAACTTCACCATTTTCAGCCACAGGATTTACAAAGTTTTCACCCTTTATAAAGAAAATACCAACTGCAACAAACAATATTAAAGGTATTAATTTACCAGTTGTTACTATATTATTCATTATTTTGGATATTTTTACTCCCATAATGTTCATTATACCAAGCAAAACAAGTATACTTATAGCAATAACTTTTTGAACTAAAGGATTTTGAGCCGGAGCCCAAACTGCCCCCAATGCTGTAGGAAAACCCATAGCCATAGCAGCCCAAGCAATTATACTTATAGCCCATTTCATTATACCAACTTCAAAACCAACAAACTCGCCAAATGCATCCTTGGCATAAAGATAAGGTCCGCCATTATTCTTATACATTCCTCCCATTTCAGCAAAACATAATGCTATAGAAATAACCAAAAAAGCATCAAATATGATTACCCCTATACTCATTACACCAACTTCAGCATAAGCCTGATTGGGAAGCAAAAAAATACCTGTTCCAACTATAGCATTAATACCAAGTAATACTATACTAAAGAGCCCTAACTTATTACCCGACATAAAAAACTCCTTAAAAATATTTTAAAAAAATAATATAAGAGGTAAAGAATTATCTCTTACAAACAGATATCAATTTTTTGAAAATATTTAAAGCGAAATCATAATGAGAATGCATCATTTCCGGGTGAAACTGCACACCAAGCACAAAATTGCCGTTTTCAGTATATTCTACACTTTCAACTATGCCATCTGTAGAATAACTTGTAGCAACTAAGCCTTTGCCCAAATCTTTAATAGCTAAATGATGAAAAGAATTAACCCTTAAACTATCCCCTACTATCTCTCTAATAACACTGCCTTCTTTAGTTGTAATATTATGTGTAGGTTCATAAGGTTTAGCATTTTGTGAATGTTTTATATAGCAATCTTTGATAAAAGACAAATCTTGATATAAGCTTCCGCCAAATGCAACATTGATAATTTGTAAGCCTCGGCATATACCAAGTATAGGTTTTTTCATTTCCAAAGCATATTTTATTATTTTTAATTCATGATTATCTCTTCTTGGAAATATTCTTCCAAGCTTAGAGTTAATTTCTTCTCCCCAATATATTGGATCAATATCATATCCGCCTGATAGAACAACTCCATCTACATGAGAAATTTGTGCCTTTATATCATCATCATCATCTATCATCGGAATAATAAAAGGTATACCGCCAGCTCTTGTAACAGAAAGCACATAATCATCATTTACATAAGCTCTCTCATAACCAGAAAAAGCTCCATCATTTTCAATAGTAAGTATACTTCCGCTAATACCGATAATAGGCTTCATAAAACACTCCATATAACAAATCGTATTTAAAAGTATAGTATAAATTATATAGTTTGTCAAAAAAACTGATATAATTTATAATATAAAAATAATTCTAATAAAAAATAATTTTAAATGGCATTGTACTTTTATGAAACAAGAAGCAGAAAATATTTTAGATAATATAAAAATAAAAATAAAAGAAGTAGAAAATGAACTGATAAACATAAGAAGACATATACACTCATACCCAGAATTAAGTAATCAAGAATATAACACAATGGAGTTTATATCAAACTATTTAAACTCTCATGAAATAAAACATAAAACAAAAATAGCAAATACTGGAATTATAGCAGATATTTTAGGAAAAGATAAAAGTTTTACTATTGCATTTAGAGCAGATATTGACGCTTTGCCTATAGAAGATTTAAAACATTGTAGTTATGCTTCAAAAAACAAAGGAGTTTGTCATGCTTGCGGACATGATGTGCATACTGCAATAAATATGGGAATAGCAAGAATATTCTCAAACAAAGATAAAAATTTTATACCCCCATGTAATATAAGACTAATATTTCAGCCTGCAGAAGAGACAACAGGCGGAGCTTCTAATATGATAAAAGAAAATGCATTACATAATGTAAATATTACTTATGGGCTTCATGTAGATGTTAACACCGATATAGGCAATATAAAAATAACTGATAGTATAGTTAATGCAAGCTGTTTAGATTTTAAAATAAAAATATATGGCAAAAAATCTCATGGAGCTAATCCAGCTGATGGAGTAGATGCTATAGTAGTATCTGCAAATATTATAAACGCCATACAAACTATCATAAGCAGAAGCATATATGTAGGAGAAAATGCTGTTATTACAATAGGCACTATTAACGGAGGAAAAGCTACAAATGTAATATGCGATTATGTGGAAATGGGTGGTACTATTAGAGCACTAAAAGACACAACTATTAATAATATAATACATAAAATAAAAAAAATAATTAAAAACATAGCTCTATCAATGGAAGCTGACGGAGAGTTTATAGAAACAACTTACTTTCCAAGTTTAATTAATTGGAAAGAAGCAGCAAATATTGTGAGAGAAAATGCTGTAAATTTATTAGGAGAAAAAAATGTATTAAATATAAAACCATCTTTAGGCGCTGAAGATTTTTCTTATTTTATATTAAATAAACCTGGAGCTTTTTTTAATCTTGGAGCTAAAAATAATAAAAAATCAATAATGCCTAATGCACATAGCGGTTTATTTGATGTAGATGAATCTTGTATTGCAATAGGACTAACATTACAAATAATGAATATTTACAACACTTATTTACAAAAAGATAACTTCCCAATAGGAATGCATAGATAATATTATTAATATTTTGCAAATAACAAAAAAATTTATTGACAAGATTATATTATAAAATATAATCTTTCTAAAAAATCCATACTAAGGGTGGGTAATATGAAAAAATATATTATTATTCTTACCGCTTTATTCTTATCTTTTTTATCTTGCACAAATAAAAATACTATAGACGAAAACACTATTTATGTAAATCTTGGAGCAGAACCCAAAACTATTGACCCTGCTCTAAATATCACATTACAAGGCTCTACCTATGTAACGCACTTGTTTGAATGCTTAACTACAAAATATAAAGATATAGCCATTCAGCCCGGAGCAGCAGAAAGCTGGGATATATCTGAAGATGGGCTTACATATATATTTCATCTAAGAACTAATGGTAAATGGTCTGACGGAAAACCTTTAACTGCTCAAGACTTTGAATATTCTTGGAAGAGAGTTGTTGATCCAAATACAGCAAGCGAGCCTAGTTATTTATTTGAGCCTATACTTAACTTTTCTAATGTTAATGCTGGATATATGCCTGTTGATGAGTTTGGTATAAAGGCTTTAGATGATTACACATTGGAAGTAAAATTAGAATATCCTACTGCTTATTTTTTGGAGCTAGTAAACCTTCCTGTATTTTCACCTGTACGAAAAGATATGGTTGAAAAAAATCCAGACAATTGGACTAGAGACCCTAAAACTTGTATTGGTAATGGTGCTTTTATGTTAAAAGAGAGAAAGCCGGACCAAAGCATTACTGTTGTAAAAAATACCAACTACTGGGGAGCTGACACAATAGTAGCTGAAAGAATTAAATTTGTTCTTATGGATAATCCTAATTCTGCAGTTGCTGGGGTTAAAGAAGGCTCGCTTCATTTCTCTGATCAATTTCCATATCAAGATGTAGACACGCTAAGAGAAGAAGGTTTAATAGATATAGCAACAAGAATAGGCACTCAATATTATGCACTCAATACTACAAATGAAACTCTAAAAGACAAAAGAGTAAGAAAAGCATTATCGCTTGCTATAGATAGAAACTATATAGTAGATAATATTATAAAATCTGGTAAACCTGCAGGTGCATTAGTGCCTTGGGGTGTTACAGATGTAGAAGGTTATTTCAGGGATAATGCAGGTGAATATATAAGCACAAACAAAGCAGATTATCAAAAAAATGTAGAAGAAGCTAAAAGATTAATGGCAGAAGCAGGATATCCAAACGGAGAAGGCTTTCCTGTATTAGAGTTTTATCTTACATTTAGTAACGATATACCTATGTTTGAAGCTGTGCAGAATATGTGGAAAGAGAATCTTGGTATAGATGTTAAGCTTACACAAATGGAGTTTGCACCGTTTATTCATGCTTTTAGAACAGAGAGAAATTATACTATGGCGGCTGCAAGTTGGACTGGAAGCTACAATGACCCTACTACTTTTTTAGGTATGTTTGTTAGCTATTCATACAAAAACCACTCTCTATTTACAAATAAAGCTTTTGATGAAGCAATTAGCATAGCATCAAAAACTACTGACCAAAACATTAGAATGAGAGAATTACACAAAGCTGAAAAAATACTTATAGATGATGAGGCTGTTATTATACCTATAGCATACTTTGAACCTGCTGTATTAAAAAGCCCTAAATTAAAAGATGTATTCTATATACCTTTTGCTCAGTACAAATTTTCTTATTCATATTTAGAATAATAGGTAATTATTTGTAATGATATTAACCTTGTATTATACAGTGTTTTTTAATTTAAAAATCTCCTCACCGCACGTTAAGCAAAACAAAATATATAAATTAATTATAAATACAAATTTTATTATTTTTATAAATAGATTTACCGTGCGGGAAAGTAGATTATCAGCTTAATTAAATCTTGGGCGGGGATGCTTTTTTTAATTATACAATAAAGAATATTAAAACAATATTTTTTATATAAACACAAAACCTAATAGGGCGGGGTTTAAAAAAAATTAATAAAAAAGAACTTAAACATTTTTATATTGATTTTTTTTATTATAATTATATAATGCCTTACAATAAATAAGGTAGGGCTTATATCTAAAATATAAGATTTCCGATAAACTTCGACAATATCATTTTTTAAAAAACAAAATACGAAGACTGGCAGCCTATCCAGTAATATAATTTTTTCAATAAAAGGGGACTCATATTCTATGAAAGTTATGGGAATAGTTGCTGGAAGACATAATGGAAACAGCGAAATTTTAGTAAAACAAGCTTTAACAGCTGTAAAAGATGCAGGAGGAGAGGCTATACTTATTAATTTATTTGATTATGATATAAAGCCTTGCTCAGGATGCGAATCATGTACAATAGGCATGGAGAAAGCATTCAAAGAAAAAAAAGAATATAAAGGCTGCATCTACAAAGAAAAAGATGATATGGACAAAATAGTTAATGTTATGAATGAATGCGAAGGTATAATAGTGGGCTGTCCTACTTATGATTTGCTTCCTTCTTCATTATATTTATCATTTGCTCAGAGATTTTTAGCTTATGAATTATCATTTAGAATAAAGATAGGACAAGTAAAAAAAGACCCTCACACAGTAGCAGGACTTATAGGAGTGGGAGGCTCTAAACATGATTGGCAGACTATGAGCTTGGAGGGGCTTGCTGCTACAATGTTTACTCAATCTATTACAGTAGTAGATATGTATTTAGCTACAAGCGTTGGAAGACCAGGAAATGTTCTTATACATAAAGACTATTTGGAGAGAGCTTACCAAATGGGCAAAAACATAGCTCAAGCAATTAATACACCTGTTGAAGAGAGAAAATGGCTTGGAGACCCTAATTTAGGTTTATGCCCAAGATGTCATTCTTCTTTAATATACCCAGGCGAAGAGCATTGGGACGGAGTTAAGTTTAATTTTGAATGTGCTGTTTGCGGTGCGGGAGGCGATTTAGTAAAAGGCGAAAATGGAAAGTATAAATTTGTGCTTGCTGAAAACGGACTTATAAGAGACAGAAATATTAATGAAGCAAGGGCAGTGCATTTACAGGAGATAATGGAGACAAGAGATAATTTTATGTCTAGAAAGGGAGAGATAGAAGAAGAATATAAAAAATTTAGAGAGATGAAATTTGAAACTATAAAATAGCCGTTAATAAAACCTTTTATATAATAAAAAAGCACTATTTATAATTATTAAATTAATTTTTAAATAGTGCTTTTATTTTTGAGTTTATATTAATTATATTTTGTCTTGTATGTTTTTGTTTTTATTCAACTTTTTCCCGCCTTCGCTTTGCGGACTTCGTCAAAGTTTTTGCCCTCCGGGCACGCTTTGCGAAAATGCAATTTTTTTTAACCTATACGAAGAATAAAACTTTTTTACAAAATATAACTATATAATATTATTCTTCCTTTAACTTAAAATATTCTATAGCCTTTATCAAATCCTCTGCCTCATTAAGAAGCGACTGCGAAGCTGAAGTTGCCTCTTCTACTAATGCTGCATTTTGCTGAACTGAAGTATCCATTTGTGTAATCGCAATATTAACCTGACTTATTCCCCTTCCCTGTTCTTGAGCAGCTATATTAATCTTTTCCATTATTGCTGAAGCATCGTCCATCTTTTGAGATATATCATCAAACATCTCTTTAGATTCTTTTACACTTCTAGTAGCTAAATTAATTTTATTAGTGCTGTCTGTAATCAAATCTGTAATATTTTTTACAGACTCCTGAGCATTCTGTGCTAAGTTTCTAACTTCACTAGCAACAACAGCAAATCCCCTTCCCTGCTCTCCTGCTCTAGCTGCCTCTACAGAAGCATTCAAAGCAAGTATATTAGTTTGAAAAGCAATATCCTCTATCAGTTTAGTAATATTTATAATCTTCTCGCTAGCCTCATAAACATCATTCATCTTCTCAACACTGTCTTCTACTATAGTACCAGCTTTCATAAGAGAATTTTTAGCATCAGCAACCATTTGCGTACTTCTAGCAACCCCCTCTGCAGATTCTTTTATAGCACTAGCCATCTCGTTCATAGATGAAGCAGTCTCTTCCAAACTAGCAGCCTGAGATTCTGTTCTATGTGATAAATCTGTGTTTCCTGATAATACCTGATTGGCTGCAGTTGATACTTGCTCTGCTGAGTTTCTTACAGTATGTACTACCTTATTAAAATTAAGCATAGCCTTATCCCAGCCTCTAGCAATATCCCCCCATTCATCTTTTCTGTTTTCAAAGCCCTTAGGTATTTCTATAGTTAAATCTCCTGTAGACATTCCTACTATATCTTTTGCTAAAACTGTAATAATGCTAGAAACTGTTTTTCCTATAATGTAAGGAACTATTAAAAATGCTAAAACAACTATCACTATAGAAATAATTATCATTATAGTTCTTATTTCGTTTGAGTCTTTGAATATTATTCTATTTGGAGCAGTGATTTTCAATCCCCAATTTTTACCAGGTATAATATCAACAGGTGTAAACGAATAAGTATAATTCTCTTTTACTGTTTGGCTATAAGTTTGAAATATTACAACTTCATTTTTCATTACTTTATTAAACATATCAAATTTTTGATAATAAGGATATATCTCATCTAAAGTTTTACCTATAAAATAATCCTTATCGCTGTCATATAATATAAGTCCTTTATTATCAAAAAGTGTTGTAGTGGTGCCTTCAAAAAGTTTTATATTAGAAAGCAAACTATATAGAGATTCTACTGATACATCTATAGCAACAACACCTATTACTCTATTATCTGCCTTTATAGGTATAGACCAAATAAAATTCATAGATTTATTATTATTTGTAGAGGAAGTAAAAATATCTGTTATATAATTTGATTTGCTAGCTACAGCAGATGTATAATAATCGCTTTGAAAAATAGTATTATCTAAATGTCCATCTATTAAGTTATCGCCATCTCTTGTTATATAATAATTAAAACGTCCATTAGCTTGCATATATTTTTCTGATGTTAAATAATTATTATCATCATTAAATATATTAGGCTCAAAAGCTATTAATAATTTATTTACTTCTTTTGGGAGGGTAGTAAAAAAATTGTAAGCTGCTACCTCATAAAAATTTCTGTTTGATACACCGTCTTTATAAAAACCTGCTACGGTATTAGCAAAGCCGACTGTTATATCAGCCTCATCATTAATAATAGATTTTAAACTTTCAACTTCCATCGCCGCACTTTGTCTTAATATTTGATATACAAACTCTTTACTCGCATTTCTCACATAAACAATATTTACTACATTGGCAAATACGAGCATTATAACCAATGGAATTAATATAGAAAAACTTATTTTTAATCGAAGACTTATTTTTTTCATAATATAAACCTCTTCTTAATAATAAATAATATTAATAAATAATGTTAATAAATATTCTTTACAATTATTTTACTTTTTAAAAATATAAAATCAAGCATAAATTTTTAATTATTAAATTAAGATTAAAAAAAAATACAAAAAATATACATTAAAATGAAAAATTATATAAAATTATGAAACAATAAATATCTTTTTATTTATAAAAACATATACAACAAATGAAACAATAATTCCAACAAATGCCCCAAAAATAACATCACTCATATAATGAACCATCAAATAAACCCTTGAAAAACTTATAATCGAAGCAAAAATTACCGCTAAAAAACTATATCTTTTATTAAAGTAAAGAAATATAGGCAAGTAAACAGCAAAAGAAACTGTAGCATGCGAAGATGGGCAGGAGAATGATGTTTCAATATGACTTCCTACAGCTGCCCAATAATCATAATAGTCTGTAATAGGACGCTCTCTTGCTATTAAAGGTTTTAATATAACTGCAGTGATAATAAATGCTATAAAACAGCTAACAGCCATATTTATTCCGCAGAGTCTAGTTTTTTTAAATATCAAAAAAGCTATTATTAAAGCAGTCAAAAATATAGCATCGCCCATATTTGTAACTAATGAAAAAAAATAGTCCAAGAAATTAAAATTATTATGTAAACTATGTGCAAACTCTATTGCCGAACTATCCAATTTATTTATTAAATTCATAAACTAAAGTCCATATATAAAACAAAAAATACATAAAACATATTGTCAAATAATGTCTTTTAATATAACATAAAAAAATCAAAAAAGGAAAAATGGTTTATGAACGAATATATAGTTTCTATAGGCGGCTCTAATATAGATATACAAGGCTTCTCCAAAGAAAATATTTTATTAAAAGAATCAAACCCTGCAAAAATAAATATATGTACTGGAGGCGTTGAAAGAAATATTGTTCATAATTTATCAAACTTAGGTCTTTACAATATCAAGTTTATAACATCAATAGGAGATGATATATTCGGTGATATTCTTCTAAACAATATAAAATCGCTTAATATAGATACTTCGTACATTATAAAAAAAGGCTCTTCCACAACATATATGGCTATAATGAATAGTGATAAAGATATGTATTTAGCCGTTTCTGATATGGACGATTTAGACAAAAACATTACAATAGAATATTTAGAGAGTATAAAAGAAATAATAAAAAATGCAAATCTCATCACAATAGATGCCGTAATAAAAAGAGAGATTTTTGAATATTTAATAAAAAACTTTCCAGACAAAAAATTATTATGCGATGCTGTATCTGTAAAAAAAGCAGAAAATATAAAAGGATTAGAAAAACATATATATGCTCTAAAACTCAATTCAAATGAGGCTTCATTTCTTTTAGACAAAGACATTGGCACAATAGAAGATGGTTTGGAGGCGGTGAGTAGATTTATAGACATAGGAGTATCAGAAATATACATTACGTTTGCAGAAAAAGGAATATGCTACGCCTCTACTAAAACAAAACCAACACATATAAAAGCACCCAAAGTAAATATTTTAAATGCTTCAGGAGCAGGAGATGCATTTATGGCTGGTATAATTTATTCTATATACAATAATTTTGATTTAGATTATAAAGTAAAGTTTGCCGCCATTATGTCTATGCTCGCATTAGAAAGCGAAGAGACTGTCAGCAACAATATAAGTTTAGAAAATATTCATCAAAGACTAAAACTAATATTTAATTGCTGACAATACTAATGCTTCCTTAATTAAATTAACTTTAATAAATTCAAAATATTATAATAATATTAAAACATCTTAGCTATTTCGATTTTTGTTTCTAATAAAGTTTTTCTTATCATTAATGTTTCTATATTACCTATCCTATCTCTCTTTTTTATCATAATATAAAAGAGATATATTTTATTATATTCCCTATAACAAAATATTCTTATATCATGATACCTTATTTCCCATATATCATTTTCTATCTTTTTATAAAGTTTCTGCGGCGGCTGAATATTTAAAGAAAGCAAATGTGCAATATAATTAATTTTTTCATAAAGCATTCTTTTTCTTACAACTTTATAGTCTATAAAGTTCTTTACCCAATCATGATAATATACTGTTATATTATCATTTGATAATAAGTATTTTAGCATATTAAATCCTCCTTCTTTTTATAAAAAATAATATATGATATTAAAGCATGAAAAATCATACCTAAACCAAACATAATAATTATAGTGTTCATATTAAAATTAATATAACCTCTTAATATATACACAATACCATAATAAACAAAATTGATTATAATTGAATTTATAAGATTATAACTTGTCCTACCATAACCTATAAATATATTATCAGGTATAATAGACAAAGCATAAAATATATAAAAAGGTGATAATTTTAATACTATAAAATATATATCATTATGATTTTCAAGCCTTTCAAGATATTGAAAGAATATATTTGAAAATAAAACTAAAATAGCCCCTAAAAATGTAATTATAAATATTATTCTAAAATAATTTCCAACTTGGCTATTTTTCTGCTCTTTACAATTAGTTCTTATCACTTCATTCAAAGCTAATACAGGCATTAATAACCAATTCCATATAAAATTATTTGCTACCCAATAATTACCTTGTTCAGCAACAAGATTAACCATTTTTACTACCATTAAAGCATACACTATATTATCAACCAAAATTTGCAATGCTGAAAATATACCTATTTTGAAATATGAAATGAATATTTTTTTATCATCTTTAGAAAAGCCTGATAATTTTAATAAACCCATTTTTACTAAAATAACAATACCCAATATTCCCATTAAAGTATTCATAATCATATTAGAATATGCTACACCGAAAGCATTGAATCTTGATACTAAATTAAAATCTAATATCACAAGAAGCAAAGTCTTTATAAAGGCAAATATTATAAAAACTTTATATAATTCTTTTGATACTATAACTATATTTACAGAAGTGATAATAAAACCAATTACAAATGCTATAGTCTCTAAATTTAAATATCTAGTAACTAAATCAATATCTGATTCATTTACATTCATAATTCCTATAAGGCTTCTTGATATTATGTAAACAATAATAGAGAATAAAAAATATAGCACAAATCCAACTGTTATAACTTTAAAAGTAACTTTTGGAAAATTAGCATCATCATTTTTTATTACTCTGTTAAATATAGCATAAAGAGGTATATGCAAAAAAGCAAGTAATGTTTCATTGATTAAATCAAACCATTCAAGCTGCCCTATAACATTAAATACAGATGAGTCTGTAGAAATTGAAATTATCATAGTTCTTATAGTTTGATATAATGCCGGAAACAAAGATAAAAATATTAAAGAAAAATATAACTTGTAATTAAAATTTTTCAAATGAAAAACATTTTTAATCATGATTATAAACTCCTTTATTTTTGATGAACTATTTTTGTTATTATATCCCTATTAAATCTTACCCAAATTTTACTCCATTCCACCCATTCATATATTCGTATATACTCTTTAGAATCTCGTCCGTATTTTTCTTTTGCCTCCTGCTGTTTTGAGTCCATAACTTTTTTCATTTTATCAACAAAATCTTTTCTAACTTTATCATTTGGGTTATAGTATTTGATTATTTTCTCAAAGTAATCTAATAATTGCTCATGCTTTCTATCTAATGCCCCTATATTTGACCAAGTCCATATAATATAAATTAAATCCTCATACTCCTCTCCTATTTTACAATGCTCCCAATCTATTATTCCAGTAATTTTACCCTTATTATTAAACACAGCATTCAAAGGACTTAAATCATTATGAACATAAACCTTACCTTTTAAATGTTTTTTTGATATTTCATTAATTTCTTTGATTGTATCAAGAACCTGATATATTTTTTCTATAGGCATAGTATAAACATATTTTTCTGTGTTGCCTTTAATATACTCAAATATATCCTCATTATTTTCATTCCCATAATATTTTGGAACTTTTTTGTAATTATTTTGTTCCATAAATTTTAGAAACTCATATTCTTTTTCATTATTGGATCTAGTTTTATAGACTTTATTGTCTTCAATTCTGATTTTATTATTTGTTATAATCGATGATTTTGAAAATCTATTAGATAATTTTTCAAAATCTTTTTTAATACTTCCGTCAATAACCGAAGAATCATGCTTATTATATCTGAATATTAATGCAGCTTTATTGTTTTTCCAAAAAGAAGAGTAATATATTTTATCAGAATAAATATCTTTATCTATATAATCAAATTCTAAATCTTCTATAGATACATTAGCAGCACTTATTTCATTTTCATATATCTCTTTATGTATAATATCATTGTATCTTGATAAAAGAGAATCTATTTTTTTTAATTTATCCCACCCATTACATTCTTTGTATATAGAATAAGAATGATTTATCCTATCAAAAATAAATAAAATGATAATATTAAATGAATATACTTCATAATTATTATCTTTATACAAAAAATAATCAGCTTTATAATCTTCATCTTCTAAAAAGAATAAATTAAAAAGATTATCATTTTGTATAATTTTATCTATTAATTCTTGATATTTGGATATATTCTTTTTAAATACAGTATTAAAATCAAAACTTCCGCCTATCTTAATTTCAATATCATCTTTTTTTAATAACTCATCAAAACTGCTTTCAGAACATAAATGAAAATTCAATATATTAGAAAGATACTCAGGCTTTTTATCAATTATAATATCTATAATGCCAAATACATTTTCAGTATTTAAATACTTTATTAAATCATTATCAATTAAATACTTAATACCATTTATAGATTTATAGTCAATAATATAGTCAGCTATATTTTTATTATATTCATCATATATGTATATGATATTGTTTTCAATTTTTAGTTCCTGCAATAAACTTTTATACTTTTCTTCATTATCTATATATGCAGCATATCTTAATCCTCTAGGTATAAATTCATTAAGATTTTTACTCTCTCCATTAAGAATATAATCAAGAGTAGTTTTTAATTTTCTCTCTATTAGAGGTATATATTCATATTTAAAATTTCTTTTACCAGAAATCATTTTAGAGAAATTAGTTTTTATAGTATTATAATCAGATTCTTTACCTTCAGTTTCTTCAATCAAATACATAATCAAATCTTTATAGTTAAGATTATTATTTTTTAAAAGCTCTAAAATTCTATTCTCTTTATCTGAAGTCATATATATCTCCCAATGCAATCATTTTTATAATATAAATATAGCATAATACAGTATAAAGTCAATAATAAAGTTGTCAAAAATAAAAAAATAGTTGTCATTTTTTATTTAAAAATAATTGTCTAAATATAACTAAAAAGTTGTCAAATATATAAACATGTTCTTTATTAATCATTTTAAGAATTATAAAAAATTAAAATAAAAAAAGATTATTTAAAAATATAAATTCTGATTGCTTAAATGCTAAAAATATTTTGAAATATTAGAAACAATATAGCTTATTTATTGAAATATAAAAACAGCTTTATAACTGTTAATTACAAAACCATATATAAAAATTAAAAATCTAAATTAAATCTATCATTTATTAAAGGTATAATATTTATAACAGGCTCTTCATAAGGGTGTACTTCTTTTATTACTTTTACTGCATTGTAAACATTCTCTATATCTGTAGCAAATTCTATTTTATCTTCATCAGCCTTTGATAATTTATTAATTTCTCCATCAAAAGGATTAGCATTTTTTAAAGGCCGCCAATAACCAGTTACTTTTGTTACTGACATTACATTATCATAATTGCCAACCCCCAAAACCCCTATATTGTTTAATGCCTCTCTTAGTTTATCTCTATATTCTTCAGGTATATATACTTCTATTTTTACTTTTTTAAAGTCCATTATATGCTCCTAATTCAATTAATTAATAAAATAATTATAAATCTATATAATAAAGCACTATATCTTCATACTCATTATTTTTGTTGATATAACCTTTTTTAACAATACCTATTTCATTAAAACCTATTTTTTTATATAATCTATGAGCAGTTTCATTAGACAATACAACAGCATTAAACTGAAGTATTTTATAACCTAATTTAGCACCTTGTTTAATGGAGTCTCTCACCAAAGCCTCACCTACCCCTTTACCTCTAATACTTTTATCTACCGCATAAGAAGCATTGCATATATGTCCGCATCTTCCTATATTATTAGGGTGAAGTATATAAACTCCATAAACTTTTTCTTCTTCTATCGCTAAGCCAGTATAGTCTTGAGAAGAAAAATATTTATCTGACTCTTCTTCATCTTTTAAAACATCTATTTGAGGAAAGTAAATACCATCTTCTATAATATTATTCCATATACCCATAGCTTCACTAACATATTTTTTATTATATTTCACTATTTCCATAATTAAGTCCTTTATATTATTATATATTATCAATTCATATTATGCTATTGACAAATAAATTAAAATGTTTACAATTAGTCTGAAAACGTACTTATAATGTTTTTTATTTAAAACTTAATAGGCACCTTAAATGGAACTTAATAATCAATCTTTAATAGAAAATAGCAGTATAAAACTATTTTTTAAATTTGCCATACCAAGCATTTTGGGTATGATTATGGGAAGTGCTGCAGTATTTGTAGACGGTTTTTTTGTAGCACATTTTATCTCTGCTAATGCCTTTACAGCAATTAATATAGTTTGGCCAATCACTGCTTTATCGTTTGGCATTTATGTAATGCTTACAATAGGCTCTATTGCACTCGCTGGTAAATGCATTGGCGAAAACAATATAAGGCGAGCTAATTTAATATTCACTCAAACTTTAATTGTAGTTCTTACAATAGCAACTTTGCCTCTTATAATAGCATATATATTCAGAACTAATTTACTTCCATTATTCGGAGCTCATGGAGAAATATATCAGTTATCATTAGATTATATTGAAGGTGTATTATTTGCTACATTTTTTTGGGGGATAGCGTATGTGCTTAGTCAGTTTGTAAGGCTTAATGGTTCTCCGAAATTTGCTTCTTTAATGTTTATAATATCTTCTATAGCAAATATGATATTAGACCCTATTTTTATTGTAGTTTTTAAGTTAGGAATTTCTGGGGCTGCCTGGGCTACTGCAATATCTCAAATGATTGCATTTATTATGGGGTTGTTATACTTCTTTAAGCCAAACTGCAAATTAAAAATTATAAAAGTTTATGGAGGCTGGATTTATATATTAAAAGCTTCATTTAATGGGTTTTCGGAATTTTTAAGTAATCTATCTTCAGGGCTTATACCTTGGCTATTTAATATCACCGCATACAACATTTCTGGTAATAACGGAATACTTGTTTATTCTGTTGCTAATTATGCTATAATGTTTTTTATAATGCTTGCATATTCTATTGGTGAAGCATTAGAGCCGCTTGTAAGTGTTTCTTATGGAGCTAAAAACAAAAACCGAATGAAAGATTTTCTAAAAATATCAATATTTTTAATTTCTATCATATCAATATTAATATCAATTATATTGTTAATAAATCCAAGTTCATTAGTGAATATGCTTTTGCAAGATGTTGATGTAAAAACATTTGAAGAAGCTAATTTTTTTGTAAGAGCATCAATACCTACATTTATAGGTGTTGGAATAAATATTATAATGAGTGCCTACTACACATCAGTACAAAAGGCAGGGGCTTCAGCAATAGTAGCAGCTTTAAGAAGTACAATACTCCCAATAGCTTTAGTATTAACTTTGCCTAATATAATAGGTTTTATAGGTTTAATTTTAGTTCTTCCTATAAGCGAAATAGCAACCTTAATTGTTTCTGTGCTGTTATACAAAAATAGAAAACCAGATGTTTTAATTAGTTAGATAATATTTAAAAACTCTTTTAAACTATAAAAATATCATTTATTTAAATTTATATATACTGAAAATTTTTGAGTTTGTTATTTTTTTATTGTTCTTTTTCCCGCAGCAAAAAGTGCGAGTAATAAAATAATACTAAATCTTAATATTATGCTTTATATGTAAGATAAATTATTATATTCATAATAAAATTAAAAAAATCAAAATTACAAACTTAAAATTTTAAGTATATATAAACAAATTTATATTGCTTCTAAAGCATTAAGCAAAACGTTGCCAAACTCTTTTGCAGATTTTGGTCCATTAGCTGTTATTATATTGCCGGATACTACAACATTCTCTTCTACAATATTAGCATTATTATGCCTAACAGGAGATTCATTTTCTTTTAAACAAGTAACATTAATATTTGCCAATATACCCGCATTAGCCATTATAACAACCCCGCTTCCAATACCAGCTACTATTTTACCATTGTCAAGAAATAATTTAGCAAGCCCCTGTGTACGCCAATCGTCCCAAAGCTTTATAGAACCAACTCCTCCAACAAAAACTATAGCATCAAAATCATCAGTGCTCACTTCGCTAAATAAAAGCTCCGTATTAACAGTACTCCCCAATTTTCCATGTGCTTCGCCTATTATACTAGAGGCTAATTTTATACTATATCCTTTAGATTCTAAAATCTTTTTACTTTCAAAAAACTCCTCATCTTGAAAATTTTCATTTGCAACCACATATACTACACTTTTAGACATTTTTTAAACATTCTCCTTTTATTATAGTCCGCAATTTTTATCATAGTTTTTCTTGTTCTCTATGGCAATCTTATATGCTTTTACATATTCCTTAGCACTCTTCTCCCAAGAATTATCTATCTTCATCACTCGTTTTTGCATAGCTTCAAATTTATCTCTATGATCATAATAAACGCTAATAGCCCAGCCAATAGTATTATATAAAGCAGAATCATTAGAATCATAAAACTTAAATCCAGAACCTTCGCCTGTAGACTCATTATAGTTTTCAACAGTATCTTCAAGCCCTCCAGTAGCATGCACTATAGGTATAGTTCCATATCTTAAAGAATACATCTGATTAAGTCCGCAAGGTTCAAACAAAGAAGGCATTACAAACATATCAGCCCCTGCCTCTATTAAATGTGATAATTCATTGCTATAGCCTATATAAGAGCCAATTCTGCCAGGATATCTCTTAGGTAAATCACCAAAGAAACTCTCAAAACCTTTATCACCTGTACCAAGTATACAAAATTGAAACTTCATATTAGCCATCAAAGGCTCAATAACAGAAGCAAGTAAATGATACCCCTTCTGATCAACAAATCTTCCTATAGCACCAATCAAAGCTACATCATCATCTTCTGCGAGCAAAAATCTCTTTTGCAATTCTCTCTTACATATTTTTTTGCCTTTCATATCTTTAGAAGAAAAATGTGCTGGTATCATAGTATCTTTTTCTGGAGACCAAACATCTTCATCTATTCCATTTAATATACCGAAGAAACTTGTTGTTTTATTGTTTAAATAAGGTGCTATACCATGACCGCCATAAGGGGAAGCTATTTCTTTTGCATAAGTTGGGCTTACTGTTGTAACCAAATCAGAGAAGAATATTCCGCCCTTTAGTAAATTAATATTACCATGGTCTTCAAAAGTATCTGGGCTAAAATTATTCCAACCCAAACCTAAATAATTATAAGTGCTTGCGGCATTATAAATACCTTGATAGTTAGCATTATGTATAGTAAGTACACTTGCTGCTTTACCTACTTCATCATTCCAGTGCCAAGTTTTTATATATGCTGATATTGCTGCTGTCTGCCAATCATTAGCGTGAACTACATCTGGTTTTAAATTTAAATCCTTGCATAATTGAAGCACTGCTCTTGAAAAAAATCCAAACCTCCAAGCATTATCCTGATAGTCATTAAAAGCATTATCATGATAAAGACCTTCCCTACTAAAGAAATGATGATGCTCTATAAAATAAAAATCTATACCATTATATACAGTCTTAAAAACACTGCACCACTCTTCACCTGTACCCATCCACACACCCATAGTAGGAAGTACATTCTCTAAATAACAGCCCTTAAAATCAATATCTCTATACTTTGGAATAACAACTGAAACTTCTACATCTAGCTTTTTTAAATATATTGGTAAAGATCCAGCAACATCTGCTAAACCTCCTGTCTTTATAAAAGGAACAGCCTCTGATGAAGCTATAACTACTCTCATTTTTGACATATTAAAAACTCCTAAATATGTAAATACTTTTTAAATATACTACTTTATGAAAAAACTTCAAGCAAAATAGTAATATATTTTTTAGCTATTTAAATTTAATAATTACTTTGAAAATAAAGACTCCGCCGATAATAAGGATAATTTAAAGTAATAGTTGATATTTTTTATTATTTTCAAAGTATTATTAATTTTAAATTAATAATTCTTTCTATGATAAATAATATATAAAAATATGTTATATTAAAAAATATCAAATTATTTATTTTTTTGTTATTATAACATATAATAAAATAGAAATAATTAAAAAATAGTCGGAAATATAAATATGAAAACTAAAAAGAAAATGGCTCTTTTATTATGCTCTACAGGAAATGAGGCTTTTGCTGTTGGAAATGTTATAATAGGTGCTAAAAAATATCTATTTCAAAACTTGAAAGATGAAGAATATGACATAATATTTTATACCGATAAATTAAACATTAATGATGAAAATGCTCTTAAAAAAATTTTCCCAAGAATAATTATTAAAATATATAAATCTCCATTCGATAATAACACACAAAATACAAATATGTTTACCTATTACAGTTTATTCACATACGCAAGATTTGAAGGTTTTGATATTCTTGACGACTACAAACAGTTATTCTACATAGACACTGATGTTGTAATACAGAAAGATATCTCACATATATTTGATATAAAAGGTAATTGGAATATATGCTATTATGAAAACGATAGTAAAATTATAGATAAATTGAAAAATAATGCTAAACAAAAAACAATAGATAATATCATAAAAGATGGATATGATATAAATCAAAAAGAAATTATGGCTGGAATATATATAATTAATGATACACTGCCTAAATATAAAGAAATGAAAAAATGGTTATATGATTTCGTAATGAAATATAAATTAAATGATGAAGATACTTTAAGTATAGCCATACATTATTTTAATATAGAAATAAATGAATTAGATAAAAGATATAATTGTGTGCCATGGTCTGAAATCGCCAATGATGCTTATATACTTCATTCAATAGGGCCTAAAAAATTTTGGAGAGATACATATAATAAAGATTGGGAAGAAAATAATAAAATATGGATAGAAGCAGGCGGAAATACAACTTATAATGAAATATATAAAAAAAGAAAAATTATAGACAAAATAGTGTGGCTTATACCAAATTATAATTTAAGAAATAAAGTTAGAGGATTTTTACTAAAAAAGATTGGGCTTTCTGGAAGATAAAGTATGCTATTTTAATACGGACTGTAAATATGATAAAAGTAAGTATAATAATATTAGTTTACAATACTGAACAATATTTAGAAAAATGTTTAAATAGTATAATAAATCAAACTCTTAAAGAAATTGAAATTATATGTATAGATGATAAAAGCACAGATAACAGCATAAATATAATAAAAGAATTTCAAAAGAAAGATAATAGAATCATACTTATAGAAAATGAAAAAAATATGGGTATGGGATATAATAGAGATGTTGGAATAAAACAAGCCAAAGGAGAATATATAGGTTTTGTAGATTCTGATGATTATATAAATGAAAATTATTTTTATGAATTATATAGTACATCAAAAAAATATAATGCTGATTTAACAAAAACAGAAAATATAGAAACATATAATAAAAATTATGAAAGAAAAACAAATTTAAAAAGCAAAAATGAAACTATAGAAGAAGGATTATATAAACTATCAATCGCTGATTTCATCAATTCAATGAACATTACTAAACCAAATAATAAACCAATAACAACGACTGTATGGAGTAAATTATTTAAAAGAAAATTTATTTTAAAAAACAATATAATGTTTAATTCTATAAGAAATGGTGAAGATTTATGCTTTATATTAACCGTGTTGGCTTTTAATCCTATTATAGCTATAAATAATAAAGCTGTATACAATTGCATACAAAGAAATGAAGAAGGTACACATATAACAAATAAAGATTATATAGAAAATATTATAGAAATTTCTAATGAATCTCTAAAAGCATATTATCAAAATAACAGAAAATATATCGGTTATGTATTTGATATCATTATGTATATGCTGTTTAATACTATAAATAACTTATATTCAAAAGAAAGCATTGAAAAAGAATATAATAGAATATATGAACTATTTAAAAATATAAATTTGAATAAAAATGATTTAAAAGTATCAAATGTCTATCTAAAAAATACTTACTTTAAAACATTAGAAAAGAATAATTATGAAACTTTTTATTACTACTTCGTCACTTTGTATAAAACTATAAGAAAATGTATCCCATCTTTCATATTAAAAATACTAAGAAGTAAAAATATTATACCATAACAAATTAATCTAAAATATTGCTTCTAAATTTATCTATTAATTTTTTATAGGAATCTATCAAGCTATTTTTTTACTGTATAAAGCTAAATTTATATTATTCAGACTATAAAACATAATATTGAAATTCTTTATATTTTTAAGGATAATAATTTATTTTTGTTTTCTTCTGTTATTCCGCCGTCTAGTAAATGAAAATATATTTCCTCATCTTCTTTAGAATTTGAAAGTATTGAAGCAATAGTTGTACCCATATATTTAGCATAATTATCATCTGCTGATAAACATATATCCATTCTCATAAAATTTTCCTTTATTAAACATCGAAAGCTCTTTTAAAAGCTTCCCTCCACTTCCTTACTGGTATAAACCATGCTATTTTATTGACATTCTTAAAACTCATCTCTATTCTTATCTTTATAAAAAATATTACTATCTCTAAAGTATTTCTATTATGATAAACACCAAAAAATCTTACATCACTTATTTTTAATTTAGTCTCTTCATAATCTCCATATTTTTGTGCTAATATAGTTTGTATAGCATCTATAGGCCTCTCTAAAAACCAAGGTGTTAATTGATAATATTTCCAAAACTCATCTATAAATATAACACTCGTACAATCATATTTCCATGGTTTAAATGACATATAATGAATTATTTTTACATCATTCAAATTATAATCTATATAATATTGCTGCATCTTATTAGCAAAAAAATTCCACTTAGTTTCTATAAATTTAACTCTATTTTTTAAACACTCATTTAATAAACCTTCATCCGCCCAAATTGTAGAATAATTATTCAAAAAACATTCATCAAATTCTTTACTAATATTATTTTTTCTCCATAAATGAACATTCATCATTATTACACCTGCATTAAAATAATTATCGTTTCTAGCATTATCAACAACTAAAGCATAATAATTAGATATATCCATTTCAAATATTTCTTTTAAACTATCATTAACTATAATATCACAATCCAAATATAATATTTTATCAACATCCTCTACCAGATCATGAATTGAAAGTCTATAAAAAGTTGCTTCTGAAACCCAATTAGGTTTATTAGATATTTCAAACCAATGTCTATATTTTTTTATATCTGGTGTATAAAATTTCATTTCACAATTTTTTATTTTTTTTAATGATAATAATTTATTTTTATTTTCTTCTGTTATTCCGCCGTCTAACAAATGAAAATATATTTCTTCATCTTCTTTGGAATTTGAAAGTATTGAAGCAATAGTTGTACCCATATATTTTGCATAATTATCATCTGCTGATAAACATATATCCATTCTCATAAAATTCTCCTTTATTAAACATCGAAAGCTCTTTTAAAAGCTTCCCTCCACTTCCTTACTGGTATAAACCATGCTATTTTATTTACATTCTTAAAACTCATCTCTATTCTTATCTTTATAAAAAATATTACTATCTCTAAAGTATTTCTATTGTGATAAACACCAAAACATCTTACATCACTTATTTTTAATTTAGCCTCTTCATAATCGCTGTACTTTTGAGCCAATATTGTTTGTATAGCATCTATAGGCCGCTCCAAAAACCAAGGAGTAAGCTGATAATATTTCCAAAACTCATCAGCAAAAAAAGAAACATTACATTCTTTTTTCCAAGGTTTTCCTATGCAATGTATAATATTAATATCATTAAGGTTTGCATTAATTTCTTTATAACATGATTTATTATCTAAAAAATTCCATTTTTTATCTATAAATTTTACCCTATTTTTTAAACAATAATTAAGTATATCCTGATCTCTATACGAAAGTATAGGCATAGCATCTATAGCATTATAAAATTTTTCTTCTAAATTATCCTTTATCCAAAGTTTATTATTTATCATCAAAAAACCAGCATTAAAATATTTATCCGATTTACTGAAACCTATAGGCCCTTTTACTTCATCTATTCTATCCATAACATCTTCTACTACATAAGCATAATAGTCCCCCATATCATCTAAAAATAATTCTCTTAAGCTTGAATTAATTATCATATCCCCGTCTAAATATATTATCTTTTCAGCATTTGGTATTAATGATGGAATTGACAATCTAAACCAAGTAGAATTAGCCTTCATATTATATTTTGAGATGTATTTAAAAATTTCTTCTTTAGGTTCTACAAAACTTATATTACAATCTCTTATTTTTTTTAAAGATAAAAGTTTTTGTTTATTTAAATCATTAATATTTTCTGAAATTATATATATATTAATATTCTCATCATCTTCAGCATTTGAAAGTAATGATGCTATTGCAGTTCCCATATATGGAGCATATCCGTCATTTGAAGCAAAACATACATTTACATCTATCATAACATACCTATAAAATTAAAAATTACTATAAATATTTACATTTTGAAATATATATTATTTTATATAAAAAAACAATAATAATATATATTTCTATAATTAAAATTATTATAATATTTTATCTATTCAAATAGTGTTTAAATAATAATTGTTTTGTAGAATAAAGACTAACTCCTTTAATAGGGCTAATTTTTAAAGTAATGGTTGCTATTTTTATTTTTTTGTTTTTCACAATAAGATATCTCTCACGAACGGAATTAATTATCTCTTCTGATAAATCAAAAATATTTTTCTCTTCGTTTTCAATTAAATTATATTCTATACCATTATTATTTAATATTTTAAAAAAATTATTCTCTGTAAATCTGCTTGTAAAAATTATAAGCTTTATATTTTTTATAATATCAACAATTAAATTATTATATTCCACTACAATCAAATCAGTATCTTTAGAGCTATTTTTATTTTTTCTTTTGCATTTATAAAACACATCTGCTATAGCTATTCTTTTATCATAAAAAAGCTTTTTTTTTAATTCTTTAGAAACCAAAAAATCTTTATTATCAATATCAAAACTATAAGCAATTAATTTCCAAAACTCACTTTTTTTACTTGAATAATACCAAGCATTATTTTTCTCTTCATCATCAAGCAAATTAAATTTTTCTTCTTGAGTATATAACGGCACAGGAAAACTCCCAAGTATAAGTGTATTGCTATCATCAAAAAAGAAATTAGTATCGCTAAAAAGATGTGTTTCTGTATTATTTTCCATAAACTATTCTAATATTTTAAGCATTTCAGCTTCTATTGCTTTAATATCTCCTTTTTTATCTTGAATAGCTTTTATCTCTTTTCTTCTTTGCTCCAATAATTCTTCTTGTCCTTGTTTATCTAAAGTTTCTTTTTTAGCAAAATATGCATCGCTTATAAGTTTGTCAGCCATTCTCAAAGTTCTGTCGGATACTATTGCTTTATCTGATGCATTTTCTGCCTTAGACATATCAAAACTCGCGTCAGTTTTTAAAGCTCCTTCAGGTACTCCGTCAAGTATACTTCCTTTCCATTGCAATTTTGGCTGATAACTATACGTGATATAATCAAAATAATCTGCATTCTTTATTTCATTATTATCAATGAATATATCAAGTGCCTTATTATAAGATTTATCTAATAAAAACATTTTATTTTTACCGTCTTCAGTATATATTTTTTGAATACATTCTAAATCTTGATAATCTTTATTATTAATAAGCTGTCCTATTTCTGAATCAAAATCTACTTCCAAATTATCTTTCAAAAGTAAAGTAAAATTCACTGTACCGCCTCTTCCTCCGCCATAATCATAATCCCCTGAAAGCATTAATTCTTCTTTACCGTCATTATTTATGTCGCATAAGAAGAAAGATGGAAAATATATACGCCAACCCATTGTTTCATCTATATACTCCAAATATTTTTCTCCATCAAATTGACCGAAACTTATAAATTTAGAGCCTTTAGCATAATCTTTCAAATCATTTGTAGAAATTGAATTAATTTCAGCAGACTCTACTTCACCTATATCTCCAAGTCTGAAATTATAAGTTTTTACTTCTTCAAATGAAGCATATATATGATCATTCATAAACTCAGGATTATAATAATGCATATTTACTTTTGATTCAATTAAAAATGTATTTTTCTTAAACTGAAGAAAACTAAGTCCATTCCATCCGTCATAATACTCCATCAAATCAATTCCATAATAATTTCTAAAATACTCCGCATCATCAAAATATAATTTATCATTGCTGAGTCTATTTATAACATAGGTTTTTAAATATTTATTTATTATATTCGTATTAAGTATTTCCGGTACTATATTTACTGCAGCTATATGAGCTGTACCTTCCAATTCAATTGAACTTAAAGAATAATTATTTTCATTAAATAAATCTATATATCCATTATTTTTTGCAATATATCTAGAGAAACCATTGTTATAAGCATCAGCAACTAATTTTTCTGCTCTTAAAGAATCAGGAGCTTCTATTATATAATCAACTAATTTCATTTTATTGCTGTAAGCATTATCATCATCATACTTTGCTATCATCATAGATATATTAGTTCCGCCTGCTTTTTTCCATTCTGTTAAATACTTTTTTTCTTCTTCAAAATAATAAAGCGAATCGCAAGCAAAATGAGATAAGAACAAAGCTAAATAAACATCAGCATCTTTTTTATTTAATTTTAATAACTCCTCTCTTGCCTTTTTTAATGCTAAATTCTGCTCTACATATAAATATTCATCAGCATAATAATCTGTCAAATCCTCATTATATCTATCCCAACTTGAGAATGTTTCGCTAAATGAATCATAATTAACATTTGATATAAACTCTATAGAATATTTTTTTCTTTCATTATCATTTGCAAATTTCCTATTAAGAAAATCAAAATTTCTTTTTGCATATCCATTATTTTCTCTTATATTTTTAACCTCTTCATCAAATTTAGCTTTATCTACTCTAACACCTTTATAAACATATTTCATATCAAAGAATTCTTTTTGATTATCTGTTTGTTTGCTTTGATTAACTGATGAAGCAGTTTTTTGTTCATTAGTATTTTGTGCTGTTTGATTTGCTTCTTTATTTCCACCGCCGCAGGACATTATTGTTAAAGCAAGTATTGTAATAATAATATTTTTCATATTTTAACCTCAGTATGTATTATAGTTTTTTATGATAAATGAAAACAATTAAAATTTCAATTATGCAAATATATTAAATTAATAGTATTACTGCTAAATATAATAGTTTATGTATATTGTAAAAAAACTTTTTTATGTTAAAATAATAAACTACATAAGCTATAATTTTATATAGAAAAGAGGAAGCGATGAAATTTAGATGTTTAAAAAAAGATATAGTAAAATCTATTGGAGTTACAGAAAACGTTGTTGAAGGAAAAGTAATATATAATATAGAAAGCAATGTGCTTTTTCATCTTGCTGGAAATATGCTTACATTAACAGCTACAGACGGCTCTGTTTGGGCAAGAAGCAGAATTATGCTTGATGATTGTGAGGGAGAAGGTACTGTTGCAGTATATGCTAAAAAAATAAGCTCTATACTTAAAGAAATGCCTGATGGTATGATTACTATAAATGTTGAAGAAAATGAAAAAATTAACATAGAATCTGAAAACGGTAAAACTAAACACTTAATAATTGGAATGAAAACAGATGATTTCCCTGCTTATCCTGAAAGCAATAGTGATATTAATTACATAATGCTTCCTACTAAAGAATTGGTTACTATGATTAATAAAACTATATCTTCAATTGCCAAAGAACCTTTCAAACCTGCTTTAAGAGGTATATGTTTTGAAAAAACTGACTCTAAATTTTTAGCAGTTGCTACAGACGGAAGAAGAATGGCTATCATAGAGAGAGAATTTGAGGGTATTGATGCTGGTTCTTTTTCAATAATAATAGAGCCTAAAGTATTAAATGAGATACTTGTTACTGCAAGCTATGATGATGTTGAACAGGTAAAAATGGGAGTTGACGGTCAGCAAGTATATTTCCAAGTTGGTAAATATGACTTTGTGTCAAGTCTTATAGAAGGAAAATATCCTAATTTTAGACAGGTTATACCTAAAGAGTTTGCTTATAGTTTTAGAGTGAACAAAAATGACTTACTCGATGCTATTAGAAGAGTAGTTCCTATGATTAATGATGTTCGCTCTAAGAGAATGATACTTACTGTTTCTGAAGAGTCTTTAAAAGTTAAAGGTATAAACCAAGAAATGGGAGAATCTTTAGAAGAAATAGACATTAAATATACAGGTGAAGAACATTCTGTTGCTTATAATTATACTTATATTCAAGATGTAATAAAACAAATAGATTCCGAGATAGTTACATTTATGGTTAATAAAGATTCAAGTCCTACAGTAGTGAGAGAAATAGAGAGAGAGGATTATTATTTCATCATTATGCCTATGAGCATTGGCGAAGAGTAATTTGTATTATAACATATTTTATTTAATAGTTTTATAAAAATATGCTATAAAACTATTAAATAACAGTAATTGTATATCTTTTATCTATACATTATTTTTTAAAAAAGTAGTGATTAAATTAGAAAATAAAAATATTTTTTGATATTACTACAAGACATTTTTTACATTCAAAATATTTTTTTATTATACTTTTGATGTAAATTTAAGAATTTTTTTAAAAAAGTGTACAAAAAAATATATTTTTTTTAAAAAAATTAAATAAATATCAAATTTCTATTTGACTTTTAAGGTTTTTATATTAAAATACCATTAATAAAATTACAGATATAGTTATTGGGATAACTACTATGACTACACTACACTACACTACACTACACTACACTACACTACACTACACTACACTAATTCTATAACCACCTTATTAAAAAAATTTGTCAATTATCTTATTTATTTCATAAAGATTTACAAACTTTCATTGCACACGCAAAATGCAGTATTACTGAAAAAGTATGCTGCATTTTGTTTTTTTAAAATCCATTCTACTGCTAGATATTATTATAACAATAATATTTAAATAAAGTAAAAAAATCAAGGAGAAAAGAAAATGAAAAAAACTTTATTAGCTCTAATGCTTGTATCATCATTATTCGTTATAAGCTGCGGAGCAGACTCAACAAAACCATCAGACGCATATAAGGTACAAAAAGTAGAAGTATCTTCAGGAACTATAATAGGCAGTGCTAATTTAAGTAGTACTACTGTTGATGTTTCAAGCTTTGCAAGAGCTGGGGAAAAAGTAACAGAAATAGTTGAAGTAAAAGTTGGAGATGTAATAGATACAGTGTCTGCTATTCAAAAAAATTCAGATGGGGGAATATATCAATTTAATATAACCCAAAGTACTGGATATGCTTATATTAAATATAAATATACTAAAACTTTAATGGCACCTATGGCAACTAAAACAGCTATAGTACAAGCTAGTTCAGGAACTGCAACTATAAATGATCCGCTATTCCTATTTGAAAGAAATGTAATCTCTGTAACTGATGCTTATGGAAATAATATACCTTTTGATTATTATGGCACTACTGCAATACATATTGATACAACAATAACAGGAAATCTAACAATAAAATATCAATATATGGATATAGAGAAAATTTCAGAAAAACCAAGTTTTGAAGGTACTATTAGTGCTGCTCAAATAGATTTAACTGCTGCAAATGCTGGCAAAACTTATGTATGTATAGCTAATAATGGCGGTCAATATGAATATCTTTATGGAATAGTACCTGCTAATGGTCAAATTACATTAAAAACAGTAACAACATCTGGTAATTACAGAATATGGGTTTATTAATATAAAAATGGAGATTAAAAAATGAAAAAATTAATATTAATTCTTACTGCTTTATGCATAACTTTTGCATATTCTTTCGCACAAATTCCTACTGCTAATATGAATACTTTTATAGATAATTTAGATAATTCTGCTGTAAAAAGAGCTACTGCGGGCGAGTTTTCTACAGACAGCGATAAATTAAACGCTAAAGATGTATTCGACTTAAACAGAACAATATTCTCAGCTGGTTATGTACCTGGTTTTAACTCAAGTGATTCTACTGCTGTACAAGCATTCTTTGGTGTGCCTATATTAAATAATGCTATGTATTTTGGTATTGCTGGTATTTACTCTATGAATGAATCAAGAACTGATTATAATCCATATAGTGCTACACCATCTCTTAATAATATTACTCTTGGTAAAGAAGTTACTACAGGCTCTACTTTTGCTATTAGACCAGTATTCAAAATCAATGATATGATATCTATTCATTATTTAATAGCAAGAGGAAACAGCAAACAAGCAGCAGAAGGATATACAAGCTTTGACCCTGCTAATGATAAAAATTTCTCAGCTATTACAAACACTACAGGCAACTCTCAATGGGTACATGAAGTAGCAGTAGGTTTAGTATTTGGTGAAATGAAATTAAAAATACCTGTAAGATTAACTATAAATGATGCTGGAAACTCTTATACAAAAGGATATAGTTTAATTAAATCAGAAACTCCTAATGTAAGTTCTTCTGAAACACAAATAGGCTCTACAAATACAAGCAATAATCCTATGAATCTTTCTATAGCTCCAGAGTTTTATATGCCTTTAGTTGCTGGACCTATGACTGGATTAAACTTCGGTCTTACTTTAGGATTTGATATATATGGTATGGGTCAAAAATCAGCTTATTATTATACAGAGAAAACTACTCCTGTAGGTGCTGCTGCTACAGAAATAAAAAATAGCACAGTTGTAACTCAAGATAAAATGTTTAATATGAATGCTGATGTTAATGCTTATCCTACTTTGGAATGGAGCTTGGCTGATGACAGAGTAAGATTAGTAATGGAGCCAAAAGTTGGTTTAGCTATTAATGTTACAAATGCTGGAAACGTAAAAACTGTATCAAAAAGAGAAACTACAGGAGAAGCTGCAACAGAAAATACTACTACTTCAGGAAACAAAAATTCATTAGTAGTAACTACTCCTTATGTTGAGCTTCCTGTTGGTACTGCTTTCAAGCCTGTTGATTGGTTTGAGTTTAGAGCTGGTGTTAGCTACAGATTAGGTTTCGCTATGACTAGCGGTTCAACTGAAGTATTAGCTGGCGGAAAATATAAAACTTTCGATTATAATTTTGAATCTGCAATGAACTTATATACTGGTATGGGTTTCATAGTTGGAGAAGATTTCTTTATTGACTTATTCTTAGTTGCTCGTACTACTCCTACAACAGGTACTGCTACTACACCACAAAGTTTATTAAATATAGATTCTTGGGGTGCTCAGCTTTCTTATAGACTATAAGACATTATCTTTTTTCAATTTTTCTACTAAATAAATGTGTTCAGGGGATAGGTTTTTTAAAACTTATCCCTCATTTTTTAACATATATGCAATTTTTTCTAATATATTATATAATATATATATACTAATTTTTAGTTTTGTAAATGAAGTTAATAAAGTATTTAATTGTTATATATTTAATTATTACATCAATACTGCATGCCCAAACCACTATACAGCCTGGGCTTTATATTAGAGCCGATTTAGACGGATATTTCTTTCCATATTTAGACGGAGGCGGAAAGTTATCTCTATACTATAGATTTATTACAGATGTTTTTCCAGGTTATATATGGGAAGGTGTGAGAACTGATATAGGAATAAGCGATCATTTAGATGCTGAAAGAAATAAACTCAAAATATATGTAGACTCTTCTATTTCAAAATATTTTAATATAAATGCAAGCGTTTCTTTAGTTAATTATTATACAGCTGGTAAAAGAGGGTTCATTAATTTTGACAGTCCAAATATTGCAGTTGACACCAATGCTATAAACAAAGCATTAAAAACAGATAATATATCATTTGAAGCAGAGGCAACTCCTACTTTTATGCTTCCTCTATTTAACAATCTATTTGACGGAACAGGCTTAATATTACAGGCAGGTTTAACATTTAAATATGCATATATTAATAATGGAAAATACTATTTAGATTATGAATTGCTTCTTGTCAGAGACCAAAATGATATATCTTACAAGCTTGACAGCATGATATTATTTGATTTATCACCACTATCAGTAGGCATAAATTACATGTTAGCTTATATGAATAACACAAAACAGCTTTGGCATTCTATAGGAGCTTATGCTCATTTTGAATATGAGTTTTTAAGCAGATTCTATACGGAAGTTAATTTAAAAATAGGTCAATATATATCCCATCCTTCATATACAGGAAAACTTTATCTTAATATGGATGCAGGATTAGTATTTAAAATTATTTAACATTTTATCTTATTTGCCTTATAAGTTTACAAATAAGTTCAGCCTCACTTTTTTGCAATGTAGGATATATTGGGAAAGACACACTTTTCAAGTATGCATTTTCAGTATTAGGAAAATCCTCATTAGGCAAGTTTAAATATTGATGCAAAGGTTTAAATACAGGTCTAGCCACTTCAACATTATGTCGCTCAAACATCTTTATTACATCATAAATATTCATAGTACCATTAAGCATACAAACATATCTATAATAAGAAGGACTTTCACTATCATGCATAGACAACTTTATTAAATTGCTCTCTAATATAGCACTGTCATAAAAAGAAGCAATATCCGCCCTCACCTCTACCATTCTCTCAAGATGTTTAAGCTCTTCCATACCTATAGAAGCCTGCAAATCTGTAGCACAATAATTAAATCTTTGAATAAAATTATCCTTTTTATCATAATTGATGATATCTCTTATAGCGTCCATTCCCTTTTTTTTAGTCAGTATCATTCCGCCCGCACCGCCTGAAGTAATCATTCTTGTAGCAGATAATGAAAAATAAGCATAATCTCCAAAGCTTCCAAGCAAAGTATCTCTATATTTGCCTCCCAAGCTATGTGATGCATCTTCTATCACAGGAACTTTAATATCAGCAAGCTCATCTATTAAAGCACAATTACCAAACATATGTGAAACTATAATAGCCTTTGTTTTTTCGTTAATAGCCTCTATAACATTATCCATAGAAATTTGGAAACTGTCTTCATCTATATCTATCAATACAGGAGTAGCCTTAAGATTTGTTACAACCTGAAGAGGAGAACTATTTAAAAAAGATGACATAATTACTTCATCGCCCTCTCCAACATTTAAATGTCTTAATATTAATTCCAAAGCACTAGTACCACTATTTACAAATATAGCAGAAAAACTCTTACCAAAATAACCAGCAAAAGTTCTCTCAAACTCATATATAATATCTCCTGTAGCAAGATTATCACTAATCATTACTCTTAAAGCAGACTCTAAATCTTTTTTTCTTATAGTAGGCCTAGAATGACGTATCAATTTTTCTTCCCCATGTATTTTTTTGTTTACTACTATAATATATTAAATATAATAATTTTCAATATATTTTGCAAATATGTTTATGTGTATTAGTTTTTCAGATTTTTTAATGAAATATATATTTATAAAACATTAATATTATAAATATATAATCTTTATTAATTAATAATGCTTAAAGCTTATTAAAAAATATTTTATTTCCACACACCAAACAAACACAAATAAATATTTGCAAAAAAAATATTTTATGTTATAATTTTTAGACTATAAAACCTATGTGCCTGTAGCTCAATTGGATAGAGCATCAGATTGCGGTTCTGAAGGTTGGAAGTTCAAATCTTCTCAGGCACGTTTAAATTAAATATATGGAGAGATGTCCGAGCGGTTGAAGGAGCACGATTGGAAGTCGTGTGTATGTTAAAGTACCGTGGGTTCGAATCCCACTCTCTCCGTAGTTTAGTTTTCTACATCTCTTATAACGGGGTTCTACGGCAGTTGATGATGAATCCGCCAGGTTCGGAAGGAAGCAACGGTAAGTCAACCCAACTGGGTGCTAGTTCTCCTGTTATAAGGGGCCTTTTTTTATTCATTACAATATTTTTAATATAAATAAACATCTTTTTACATATAACTTTTTTATTCAACTTTTCCCATCTTATATGCTGGGACTTCGTTAAATGTAAAGCCCTGCAAATATATTAATTTAAATAAATAATTTTTTACAAACTTAAATATATAGTCAAACAACAATATTTTGTCATATAAGTTTTTGTTTTATTCAACTTTTTTGTCGCTCAAAAAAGTTGAATAAAACGCAAGTATTTTAGCTTTATATCTTTGGAATATATAAAATAATATTTATATTTTGTATATACATCAAAAGTTATGCTTTATAAAATGCAGTTCTTTTGCTTCTTTTATACCAATAAAAGAAGTGGGGTGCGGGGCAAAGCCCTGCAAATAATAAAAATGAAAAAAGCTAAAAATTTTTAGTATATATTGAAATAATTATTTTTTATAATTTTTTTTGGTTCTTTTTCCCGCCTTCGCGGTGCGGACTTCGTCAAAAAGTTTTTGCCCTTCGGGCACGCTTCGCGAAAACGCAAGTGTTTTAGCTTTATATCTTTGGAATATATAAAATAATATTTATATTTTGTATATACATCAAAAGTTATGGTTTATAAAATGCAGTTCTTCGCAAAGTGTATACGAAGGATATAGGCTTCTTTTATACCAAAATAAAAGAAATTTACAAACTTAAAATTTTCTACTACACTCTCTTGATTAAAAATTAAAATACTATATGATATTATCAACATGGGGAGCTTATAAAAGGCTGAGAGGAAGTTTACATAATTTTATACATGCAAACTTCGACCCTTATAACCTGTTTGGGTAATGCCAGCGTAGGGAATTATCTCTTTTATTATTCTATTTATACTTTTAATAAAATGAGACCTTTTCTAATGTTGGTCTTGTTTTATTAAATTAGATTCATAATCAAACAAGACTAAAAACAAAATTCAATAAAACAAGACAAACGGCGTTATAAAAATTTCTATTTAATATTTCTTAGGAGTTTTTTATGACTTACAATCTTAAAACAAAAAACTTTTTTATTAAAACTTTATTTCAAACATTTTTTATTTTTCTAACTTTCTTACTAATCATCTCCTGCACTAAAGAAACAAAAAAAATTAAAGATGAACTTACAGTAAACTTAGGCTATGAGCTTCAGTCTATTGACCCAGCAATAAACGATGAGACTTATGGTTTTATTTATATTAATCATGCCTTCGAAGGATTATTGACAAAAGACATAAACGGCAAAATAGTAGGAGGCTCTTCAGACAAATGGGAGATAAGCGAAGATAAATTAAAATACACATTCCATATAAGAGAAGATGCAAAATGGAGCGACGGCAAAAAACTCACTGCAGATGATTTTGTATATTCATATAGAAGAGTTGTTGACCCTAAAACAGCTTCACCTATAGCGTATTTAATGTATTATATAAAAAATGCAAAAGACATAAACACAGGCAAAAAACCAATTGAGACTTTGGGAGTTACTGCTATAGACGAAAACACTCTTACAATAGAACTTGAAAATCCTACATTATACTTTGAAGATATTTTAGCTTCTGGTGGTTGTTATGTACCTGTGAGAGAGGACATTATAAATAAATACGGTGATGATTGGACATGGAAGACTGAGGCGTATATTGGAAATGGTGCTTACAAGATGACAGAGAGAAAGCCCGATGAGTTAATAGCATTTGAGCTTAATACTAATTATTGGGATTATAAAAATCAAGTTGCTAAGAAAATAAATTTTGTTTTGATAGCTGATGAATATATTTCTCTTAATGCCGTTAGAACAGGAGATGTTGACTTTTCTATTAATGCCCCTCCTATTGGCGAGATAGAAAGTTTAATAAAAGAAAACCTTATGGCTGTAAGCGACATTATAGGAGTTTATTATTTAGATTTAAACAATAAAGATAAAACCTTGTCCGACAAGAGAGTAAGAAAAGCATTATCTTTAGCAATAGACAGAAATTACATTGTAAGCAATATCGGCTACGGCAAACTAATAGCAGCAGAAAGCTTTGTTCCTCCAGTTGTAAAAGGACTTGAAAAATCTTTTAGAGAAGAGAGCAGCAATTTTATAATAGCAAACAATTACAGCAATAATATAATAGAAGCAAAAAAATTATTAGCCGAAGCAGGCTACCCAAACGGAGAAAACTTTCCTATTTTAGAAGTAAAAGTTTCATCTGGTTTTTACACTACAGTGTTAGAGGCTATTCAGCAGATGTGGAAAAATAATTTAAATATTAATGTGGCAGTTAGAACAGAAGAATCAAAAATCACACTTCCTTTCAGACAGTCAGGCAATTACCAAATGGCCAGAACAAGCTGGACAGGCGATTATAATGACCCTCTCACAATGCTTCAAATTATGACAAGCGATAGCGATATAAATTACGGCGGTTTTTCAAATGAAAGATATGACTATTTAATAAACTTTGCCACTACTTCAACAAATGCCAAAGAGAGAATGGAAGCTTTAAAAGAAGCAGAGGCTATTCTTTTTGAAGAGATGCCTATAATACCTTTTATATATAGAACAGACTTTTTGGTTGTAAATCCGAAATTAAAAAACTATATTGATGACCCATTGGGACGATACAGATTTAATTATGCCTATATTGAAGAATAGTTTTAATAAATTATAATTTTAATAAATTTAAGAAATAAAGTGCTATTTTTTAATAGTATTTTATTTCTTAAAAAATTTTATTTACACACCCCGCCCTTTTCTCTTGCTGTTCTAATTAAAATTTAAACTTTCTCTATATTCATTGCTCAATCAGAAATTTTAAGGCCCCACCCAAGTGTTTTTTTAATTTAAAAATCCATCACCGCACGTTAAGAAAAACAAAAATATATAATTTAATTTGAAATACAATTTTTACTATTTTTATAAATACATTTACCGTGCGGGAAAGTAGATTATTAAGTCTAATAAACGCTTGGGCGGGTATGCTTTTTTATAATTAGACACTAAAAAATATTAAAGCAATATTTTCTATATAAAACATAAAAGTTAATAGGGCGGGGTATTAAAACAAACTTAAAACTTGCAACAAAAAGAATATACGATTAGTAAAAGAGAATATTTTAAATAATTGACTTTAATTAAAATTTACATTATTATAGATTCATATATTTTAAATTTTATAAGGGCTAATACAAATATGGAAGAGAAACAATACAGTTTAGAAGAATCTATAGAATTAATTTCAAGAGGAGCCAGCGAAATAATAGGCTTGGAAGAGATAAAAGAAAAACTAAAAAGCGGAAAAAAATTAACAGTAAAAGCAGGTTTTGACCCAACAGCTCCAGATATACATTTAGGACATACTGTACTTTTAAGAAAGATGAGACATTTTCAATTACTTGGACATAAAGTAATATTTCTTATAGGAGATTTTACAGGAAGAATAGGAGACCCATCTGGTAAGACAAAAACTCGTCCAAGATTAAGTGAAGAAGATGTTTTAAGAAATGCTGAAACTTATAAACAGCAAGTTTTTAAAATTTTAGACCCCGAAAAAACTATAGTTGAATTTAATTCTAAATGGCTTGGTAAAATGAGTTTTGCCGATGTGCTTGGTCTTACTTCAAGATATACTGTAGCACAAATGATAGAGAGAGATGATTTTTCTAAAAGATATAAAAATGGTCAGCCTATAAGCATAATGGAGTTTTTATATCCATTAGCTCAGGGGTATGATTCTGTTTCTTTAGAATGCGATGTTGAACTTGGAGGTAATGACCAGAAGTTTAATTTGCTTGTGGGAAGAACTTTAATGAAAGAATATGGATTATCTCCGCAGGCGGTTTTAACTGTACCTTTGCTTGAAGGTTTAGATGGGGTTGAGAAGATGAGTAAATCTTTAGGAAATTATATAGGTGTTTATGACAGCCCTAAAGATATGTATGGTAAGGCTATGAGTATACCTGATGATCTAATTCTTAAATATATGGAATTAGTTACAGATATACCTATGAATGATATAAGAAATTATAAAAAGGCTATGGAAGAAGGTGAAAATCCAAGAAATATCAAATCTATTCTTGCTAAAGAAATAGTAAAATTATATCATACAGAAGATGATGCTAATAATGCTGAAGAAGAATTTAAGAGAATATTTAGCTCTAAGGGTGTGCCTGATGAAATAGAAGAAGTTATTGTAAGTAAAGATGATAATGTTTTAAATATTTTATCTATATGTATAAAAAATGAAAGTAAGTCTAATTTAAAAAGATTAATTTCTCAAGGAAGTGTTACTTTAGATAATGAAAAGATTACGGATATAAACTCTAATATAAATAAAGAGGGCATACTAAAAATAGGAAAACGTAATTTCTTTAAAATAAAATTTTCTTAAAAAAGATAGATGTGATTTTTAAGAGGCAATAATGCGAGTCTTGATATTACTATTATCTTTAATAATATTTGATGCATACTTATATGCACAAGATAATAATAATAATAATAATAATATTACAAGGACAAATGAAAATGCATTAATGCAAATAAATCAATTCGATGCTAAAAGGAATCCTGTTTCTTTTATTAATATAGTTAATTTTACTCCATACTATGTATTAACTGAATATGCTAGAAATTATGGTATAGAAATTTATCCTTATGATACAGAGTCTACTTTAAGAGCGAGGATTATAAAAAGACAAGTTAATATAGATGTTATAAGAGTTAGTGGTGAAGATAATATAAAAAATGTAGCACGTACTAGTATTAATACAGGCGGCGGACAGATAGATTTTAAAAGTGCTGATTATGTTGAAAGATATAAAATAGATGAAGCAGGAGAAGAATTAATAGCCCTATATGGCAACGTACAGCTTAAAATATATAACAACATCATGAGTGCCGATAGGGTTGTTTATAGTTTGAAAACAGGAGAAGTATTTGCTTCTGGTAATTTAAAGGTTGAATCTGGAGATAGTGTTCTAAATGGCGAATGGTTTATGCTTAATAAAGATGATAAAAAGGGCATTTTATATAATGGCAACACTAAATTCCAGAGCTTTACAGTTCAAGGTAATATAATAAAATTCAACGACCCTGATTTTTTTGCTAATGATAGTAGTGTAAGTTTTTCTAGGCTTACCCCTGTAGCGCATGACTTCTTAGCTTCAAGAGTTTATTTATGGGATACAAAAAAGGTACTTATTTTTAATAGCATATATAGAGTTGGAAGGCAGCCAGTATTTTATTTTCCGCTTTTTATTCAGAATAATGTCGGAACTGGTATTATAAGCACTTTTGGGCAGAGTTTGAGAGAAGGTGTTTATATGCAAAATAGTAAGACTTTTAATTTGTATGGGGTTGATCATAGAATAAGGTTTGATGCTTATCAAAAATTAGGATTTCTTATTGGAGATGAAATTCGATATACTAGTCAATACCATAATTTATCTTTAGATGCTATGTTTGCTTTAGGAAGACAATATTATTTGCTTGATTCTTACATATCTTCCAGTATTGGTTTTGGTACAAGATATGTTAACTATTTTACTGGTGGACAAGTAGGAAAATTTGTTCCTAGATATAAATTTCAATATGATCATACAATACAATTATATAGCGGCGAAAATATTAATGCTTATCTTACTGGCAAATTAAATTTAAACAGCGATTTATATTTTAAATCAGACTTTTATAATCAAAGAGGAGCTTTAGATATATTATCATTATTTACTGCTATCACTGGTGATTTAAGTGATATAGGAGATTCATATCCAGAAAGCTATATAGAAAACTCTGTATATATTAATAGCACTATATATGGTGTTAGTTTAAGAGCTGGAGCTGAATGGAATCTCACTGCTGTAAGAAATTTATCTGTAAATTACAACACAAATTTTGATTATTATATGCCTAAACCAAGCAGATTGGTTTTACCTTCATTATCGGCAAGCTATAGTTCCGTTTTTGGAGATGAAACTTCTTATTATTTTCCTGATGTTAATATTAATTATAATATCAGCATGAATTATTCTCACACAATAGATTACAAAACTTCTGAAGGTATAGCATTTTATAATAACCCTAACCTCAATAACCAATTAAATGAAAAATTAGCCGAAAGAAATAATTTACAGTTAAATGGCGGATTATCAAGAAGTTTTACTAATTTATTTATGAGATTTACTCCTAATTTTAATATTAACTATGCTTATCAAAAAAGTATTAATCCTAAATCAGAAGATTTAATTTATGACAGAGATAATACATACTTAGGTTTGGCTAGTACTATGAACCTCTCTGTATTCTTACCTAACTCAATATTGCCGTATAAACTTGATAACTATTTCTCTCCTTCCGTAAGTTGGGATACATCATATAGTATTGGTTATAGATTTAAACAAAAAGATGCTGCATATACTAATGAAAATCAAAGCGGAGATTTTAGCAGTCATAGCATAAATACAAGTTTAAACGTAGGAGGCACTGGATACAGTATATTTTTTATACCTAACTTAAATTGGGATATTAGAGGTACTATTAGAACAGGTTACGACCTTATACCAACATATAATGCACAAACTAAAAATTATGAGCTTATACATAACACCAATAGATTCTTAACAACAGAAGTAGGAGGTTCCACCAGATTATATTACGACTCTTCTTATATATCCTATGATTTATCTAAAAACCTACTCGGTACAAACTTTACTCAAAATGCTATAAACACTCTCATTCATGTACCTATTCCTATTAATAATCTAACCGATTGGATATTGGTAAGAAATGGTAAAAAGAAATTTTTTGATGGTTATAAAAATGATTTTAGATTTTTCTTTGATATAACCTATAAACATGATTTTATTAATTATAAATATAATTCTGCAGCATTCTCACTTGGTTTTGAATTAAAAATATTAGAACAATTTACTTTTAGTTTTTCTACAACAAGCAGAAATGACAGAGCTTATAGATATATAAAATCTTATGCTGAAAAAGAAAATGAAACTTGGGTTAATCCTTTCTGGGATATTGTTGATTCTTTTAATTTTAGAGATTCTCAAAAGAGGATAGATAGTTTATTTAAATTAAGTTCTATAAATACCAGTGTATGGCATGAATTAGATGGTTGGCAATTGAGAGCTACTTTTTCTATATCTCCTTCAGCACTTCCTTCAGATATTGCAAGCGGCTCTGTTAAAGGTTCTTACTGGAATAAAGAGTTTTGGATTGAATTTACTCTTACTGATTTCCCTAATGCTGGACTCCCTAGAAGAGAATATGACCTCAATTCTACTATTACAGACTTGAGAGATAATCAAACTACTACTTATTAATTTGCGGGTATACAAAATGATTAAAAAAATATTTATTTTATTTATTATTATAATACTTTCTAATTTGCATGCTGATGACTCTTATATAAATAAGATATTTACAGCCATAGAAAATAATGATATTAACTATATAAAATACATAGTAGAAAATGATGAATCAAGCTTAAAATCAAGGCTTCCTAAAGATTATGAAAACAATTTGGAAGGTGCTACTCCTTTACTTTATGCTATTTATAATGATAAAAAAGATATTATTAAATTATTTATAGATAATATAGATACATCATATTTAAAAGATAGAGATGATAAAAATTATAATAGCATTATGTATGCTGCTGCTTTTTCTGATATAGATACTTTAAAATTGATAGCAGAAAAAGCTCCAAGTTTAATTAATAGTGAAACAGAGTTTAGAGTTAATATACTTCATATAGCAAGCAGTCATAATAACTATGATGTTATAGAATATATATACACTAATTTTAATATTGATATTAATTCTCGAGACATTGACGGATGGACTCCCCTTTATCATGCTGCCAATTCTCAAAGCATTGAATCATATAGGCTTCTTATAAAATTGGGGGCTAATACTCAGATTACAGACAATAATGGTATGTATCCTTCAACGAGGCTTAGAGAGCTTGTGATGATGAAGTATAATGAATTAAGTGATATTGATAGGGAATTGTTCGAGGCTATAAGGGATAATGATATAAAAAAATTAAAAAATAGTATAGAAAATGGTGCTAATATTAATGCTGAAGACGGATATGGGCTAAGTGCTTTACATTTTGCTATAAGAAATAAAAACATAAAAGCTGTTGATATTTTGCTTGACTGTGAGAATATTAATTTAGAAGCAACCCTTCCAAACGGATATTATACTGCATTGGATAATTTTAGCAGAGAGGCTGTTTATATAGGTGGGGCCACTCCTTTACTTTATGCAATATTTAAAAGCAATGGCGACAGCAGAATAGTAAACAGGCTTATTAAAAAAAATGCTAATATTAACACTTCTGATGAAGAGGGGTGGAATAGTTTTTTGTATGCGGCTGCTTTTGGAAATGTTCGTATATTGAGCAGTTTAGTTAATAAAAATAAAAGTTTAGTTAATAGTAAGACTAAAAAAAATGTAACTGCTTTACAGATGGCTGTAGTTTATGATAATATTAAAGTAATTAGTTATTTAGTGAAAAGGCTTCATGTTGATATTAATGCTAAAGACAATGACGGATGGACTGCTCTTTATTATGCTGCTGCTAACAACAAGGCAGAGGCGTATAATTTACTTATAGAGCTTGGTGCCGACAGAAACATTGCTAATAATGAAGGCTTAAAACCTGATGACATATTCTTTAATAATTAGTTATCATAATATATTGTTATAATTATTTATTACTATATAATATTATAAATGTTTATAATATTAACTAATCTCGAGAGGTTTTATTTAATGATTTGTTTAATAAAAAGAAGTTTAATCATTGTATTAGCTATATTTTATATTTTTTCTTTAAATATATACGCTATAAATCAAAAAGAAAACGAATTATTTTTGGCTATAAAAGAAAAGAAAAATGAAAGAGATTTAAGAGAGATTTTAAAATATAGGGTAGATTTTTCTGCTACAAATGAAATGGGATTAACTCCGCTTTTATACGCTATTGAATGCAATAATGAAAGAGCTTTGAGGGTGCTTCTTGAATATAGTGATGTTAATATTGAATATAGACTTCATGATGATTTTGCTGCTTATCCTGATATAAATAAATATGAAGGAGAGAGTGTTAATATAGGCGGGGCTACTCCTTTAATGTTTGCTATATTTAAAAACAATTCAAGGATAGTTAAACAGCTTATAGACAAGGGGGCTAATGTTAGAGCTAAAGATAATGAGGGGAACTCTGTATTTTTATATGCATGCGGTTTTGGAGACGGTAATATTATAAGAATGCTTCTTCAAAAAGATAAAACATTAGTTAATGACAAAACTCCTAACGGCAATCTTAATGGACTTCATTATGCTGCTGCTTTTAATAATTTAAATACTATTAATTTCTTAATTAAAAATGTTGATATGAATATTAATGACAGAGATTCAAATGGATGCACTGCTTTATATTATGCCGCTTACTATGCAAAAAAGGATGCATATAACCTTCTTATTAAACTTGGTGCTAATAAAGATATAGGTGATAATTATGGAGTAACTCCAGAATATATATTATCAGGCGGAAGTTCTGCTATTGACTTAGAAAACAAAGAAGATAATAATACAAACACTTATAATGAAAATATGTTTATAGCAAGAGTTATTCAAACTTCAGATACTAATGCATTAAGAGATATAATGATGTATTCGAACTTTAATATGAACTCTATCATTATGGCTTATGAAACTCCTCTCACTTATGCTATACATCTTGATAAACATGATATGGTTAATGAACTTTTAAGTTATAGAAAAAATAATACTAATATTATAAATATAGAAACTTCTTATATACCTGCTGATGAAGTTTATTTTGATGAAAATAGAGCAGAGTTTAGAGGCAATGTATATTTGGGTGATGTAAGTCCTTTACAGTATGCTATATTTAAAAATAACACTAATATAATAAACACTCTTTTAAGATATGGTGCTGATATAAGCAGAAAAGACAGTTTAGGAGACAATGCTTTAATGTATGCTGCAAGGTTTTCAAGTGCAGAAGTTATTGATACAATTTTAAATTATAGCAGTAATTCTTATAGAGTTGTAGATATATATGGCAATACTCCTTTGCATAATGCATCATCAATTGGCAACACTAATGCTTTAATTGCTCTCATGAATAGAACACCTATTAATATAAACATACAAAATATTAACGGAGATACCCCTTTGCATTTGGCTGTAAAAAATAACAACAGCAATACTTATAGATTTTTATTATTAAAGGGGGCTGATTATACTATAAAAAATTATGACGGCAAAACTGCTTCAGATTTATTATATGGAGATAGTATAGAAAGCATAATGGGTAATTTTGGTGAAACTAATATTTATAACACAAATTCATTTAATAATATAAATTCAATTCAAGCAAATAATGTTAACAATATCGTAGAAGATTTTTTATATGACAATATGCCAGATGATGATGCTTCTTACTATAAAAAAGAAGAAGAAAGGAATGAATATTCAACTCAATTAGAAAACAAAGTTCTTTTTGATGCTATTTATAAAGATGATGCAGCTCTAATACATAATGCTATATCTAATATAGTTGATCTTAATACAAGAAACTCCGAAGGCTTTACTCCGCTGCTTTATGCTATTCATTATGATAAAACTAATGCTCTTAATATACTTTTGAGCTACACAAATAAAATTGATATAAATAAAACATTAGACAATTATACTAATTATTATTCTAAAAAAGGCATTAATTTTAGCGGAGAATTAGTCTTTGATAAAACAACTCCTTTAGAATATGCTATATTTAAAGGAAATATCAATATAGTTTCTATGCTTATGGATAATAATGCTGATATATATCTTGAAGATTCAAAAGGATATAATGGAATATTTTATGCTTCTGCTTTTGGAGATTATGCTCTTTTAAATAAAATACTTCAAAAATATCCTACTATATATAATTTTAAAAACTCTAATGGGGACGGTGTGCTTCATATTGCAGCAAGCTACGGTAATAATAACGCTATAAGTTTTTATTTATATAATACATTTTTAAGTATAAATACAAAAAATAATGAAGGAAAAACTCCATTAGATTTAGCAAACGAAAGAGGATATACTAACACGGTAGATTACTTAATAAAAGGCGGTGCTAAATACGGCAATCAATAATTATTTATTGCTTCAAACCCATCAAATGTGTAAGTGTATGAGCTATTATCTGGATATAGTGTTATAGTAACTAAAGCTGTATTTGTATGCTTTGTTTCATCAAATGTATTTAGAGGTATTTTTATAGCTATATTATTTCTAAAAAATAAATGTGAACTGTTGCCAATCCATATATATCCGTTTAATGTTTTTTGTGTATCACTTGAGTTATAATCAAATTTTATCTCATTATCAAATATATATTTTTTAGTATCTATATAATTTCCTGTTGTATCTGTACAAAGATAATAACCATTATTAAAATCAGCAGTATAACTATAAGTTTTATTATTTATACTAAAATCTATATCTTTAGCATACATATTACCATATTTTAAGAAAGCCTCGTTATTAGACTCTCCATTTACTCTCACTTTTAGATACATGCTTTTAGTTGTGTTATTATTATTATTATTATTTGGTTTGTATGAATTGTTACAGCTTAATGCCAATATTAATACAATAATTAATGTTAAAGATTTAATTAAATTACTCATATAAATAATATAAGATATATATTTTTTTAGTCAATATACAGATATATTTTAATTATTAATATTTATTATGTACTGAAAATTTTAACTTTATTTATTTAATTATTTGCAGGGCTTTGCCCCGCACCCCAGTTCTTTTGTTGGCACAAAGAACCAAAAAGACTGCAATTTTATACATTGAAATTAATAATTACACAACATATAAAACATTATTTTATGCCTAAAATTATGCTGAAAATAAGTAACCAATTTTATTAAGTACTTTTGAAACAAGTCTAATATATACTATATAATCATTTTAATATATATAAAAAAGAGCCTCATAACAATGAAGCTCTTTTAAATTTATTAAAAACTATATTTTATTGCAAGAATAGATTAACAGCCTGTTCATTAGCACTATTAACAGCTGTTACAACAGAAGTGCTTGATATAGTAGCTCCGCTAATAGCTGCTATTTGAGCATCAAGTGCCTCTTCTGGTTTTATACCTTTTACAACAGTAAGAGGGACAATAGAACTTTTATTAGTAAATTGATTTCTAAAGTTAGGCTCTACAATTTTAGCACCAAGTCCAGGAGTTTCAGCCTGCTCAGTAACAACTATTCCAGTAATTATAGTAGCATCATCACTAAAACCAACTAATACTTTATTTTGACCATTATATCCGCCGGCAGAAGAAAGTATAGCATAACCTGCCACAGAACCATCCGCCTTTTTACCAATATAATATGGATATGTAGCATTCTCACTAATAGGACCTTCTATATTATCAGCATTAGGTATAACAGCCTTAACCCCATTTAATACAGTTTTTTCATTGTTAGCTAAAATATCTTTTTCAAAAGAAGAATAAACGAATGATAATAAAAATCCAGCAATTAGAGCAGTTAATGTAACAGATATTACAGCTTTATAAGTAACTTCTTTTTTCATTGCTTTGCTCCTTGTTGTTTTTCTATATTTATAGCCTCTTTCTTACCAAAAGGTTTAGGACGAGTATACATAGCTATTAAAGGCATAAACATATTTCCTATTAATATAGAATACATAGTATATTCCGGAGAAGAACCAAAAGCTCTAAGTATTGCAAGTACAGCACCTATTAAAAGAGCATATATCCAAGCACCCAAATGACTAGAAGGGCAAGTAACCATATCAGTAGCCATAAAGAAAGCACCTAAAACAAATCCGCCAGCAAATACTTGATATATAGGAGAAGCAAATTTTCCAGGCATAGCAAGACAAAGTACTAAACTTACTGTAAATAGAGAGATAAACATTCCTAAAGGTATTCTCCAATCTATAGTTTTAGTAGCAATTAAGAATATTCCGCCTATTGTAAGAAGTATAACAGAAGTCTCACCTATAGCTCCGCCAGTGCTTCCTAAAAGCATTTGAATATAATAGTGAGCTTCAAATTGAATTTGTTCTATTAAAGAAGTACTAATACTATTATTATAAGTAAACTTCATAAAAGTTAAAGGAGTAGCCTGTGATAGAGCAGTCATCATATCAACTGACTGAGTACCGCCTGTAACGGCATTCATAGTTCTATGCCAATCTGTAATAAATAAATCTAAAAAAGGAACCCTAATAGGAGGAGTATAAGCACTCATTTGAGCAGGGAAAGCAACCTGTAAAAAAGCTCTTCCCACCAAAGCAGGGTTAAATATGTTAGAACCTAAACCTCCAAAAACTTCCTTAGCAAAAACAATAGCAACAACTCCTCCAATAACAACCATTGTAATAGTGGTACTAGGAGGTAAAGTCATTACTAAAAGCAAAGCCGTAACCACTGAAGCATAATCAGGAAGTACAGGCTGTTTTCTCATCTTTCTAACAATTATATTACATAAAACACAAGTAATAATAGAAGCAAGATATAATATAATTACTCTATTACCGAATAATACTACGCTATATATAATAGCAGGTAAAAGAGCAATAATTACTCTTAGCATAATTTTTTGTGTAGTATCTCCATCTTTTATATGAGGAGAAGATTCAGTGTATAACTTCATTATCTTATCTCCTTAACAAATCTTTACCATATCTAATCCATTGTACCAAAGGTATTTTGGAAGGACATATATAAGAACAACATCCGCATTCAAAACAAGTAGCTATATCCAAAGAATTTAATTTATCTTTAACTTTAGACTTAGCTGTATGAGCTATCTCAGTAGGAGAAAGATGAAGAGGGCATGCATTAGCACATCTTCCGCATTTAATACAAGGATATTCAACTTCCTTAGGCAATTTATTTTTATCTAAGAAAAGTAAAGAGTTAGTACCTTTATTAACACATTGTTCCAAATTAGGCACACTCGCTCCCATCATAGGACCGCCTGCTATAACAAGTACATCTTCAGAAATAAGTCCGCCGCACTCATTAACTATATGTGAAATCGGAGTACCAAGCGGAACCCAAATGTTTTTATGTTCTTTAATAGCATCGCCAGATACAGTAACAATTCTCTCTATTAATGGTTTATCTTTAGCAACAGCTTCATATATAGCATATAAAGTAGCCACATTTACAACTAAAACATTAACGTCCATAGGAAGCTTACCCACAGGTACAACTCTGCCAGTAGTAGCATCAATAAGCATTTTTTCAGCACCCTGAGGATAACGAAGTCTTAAAGGCATTACTTCAACATTGTAGTTTTTAGCGACTTTTCCCATCTCTTCAATAGCCAAAGGTTTATTAGCCTCTATACCAATAACAGTTCTTTTTACAGAAGGAATGATTTTTCTTAAGATTTCTATACCTTTGAACAAATCTTCAGTATGTTCCATCATAAGTCTATAATCGCTAGTGATATAAGGTTCACATTCAACACCGTTAATAATTAAAGTATCACAATTACCCTTTGCAGCACCATCAACTTTAACATTAGTAGGGAAAGTAGCCCCTCCCATACCAACTATACCGGCATTTTGAATTTTCTTAGACATCTCTTCTGCAGATAAAGTCATATAATTATTATTTAGAGTAAAATCGATATTATTAGCTTCTGCATCTAAATTAATAAGAAAAGCATTGGCTCCCCTTCCCAAAGGCGGCGGAGCAATTTCTATATTAGCAATAGTACCGCTAACAGAAGAAAACACATTTCCAGATACATATCCGCTAGCTTCGCCAATCATTTCTCCTCTTTGAACTTTATCCCCTTTATTTTTTAACATTTTAGCAGGTGCACCTATATGCTGTGCCATAGATATTAGAACTGATTTTGGAGCTTGGGTCATAGTAGAAGAAGCTATTTGAGCAGTATCTTTGCTATCATGAGGATGCACACCCCCAAAACGAAATTTACCTAACTTCATAATATATGTCCTTAATTTTTAACATTTTATTTATAATAAATTGATATTTAATCAATATTTAATACAGCAACTGCTCTCGTGTAACCGCTTCCATAACTACATAAAGCCAACTTAGTGTTTTTCTTTATACTTCCGTCCTCTAAAGCCATAGAAAGAGCAACTCCAGATGAAGCACTTAATGAAGAGTTAGCATTCTCCATTTTTGAATAAACAATATCTTTAGAGACATTCAAAGTATTAACAAAAGCATCAAAAGCATTTTTGTTAGAATATGAAGGTATATAGTAAGTAGGTTCTATATTATTTTTAGATAAGATTTCTTTTATATAGAGCGCAGCTTTTTTTGCTTCTTCTTCAAATATAGTATTATTTTTTATAGATATAAAATGTTCTTTATTGTTGACACCTTCTTTGGTGTATGGTTTAGCAGTTCCGCCCATAGGGATGTAACAATTTTCCAAAGCATTTCCATCTGTAACAGAATCTATAAAATTTATCTCAATATTAGATTTTTCATTGGAAACTATAGCAGCAACAGAAGCGTCATCAAATCTATTAGTATCATCACAAATATAAAAAGATTCAGTTGCTACTACTAATATGTTTTTATATCTATTGCTTTTTATAAAGGCATAGGCAAGTCTTAAAGCTGATATAAAACCAGTAAAATCACTTTCTATGTCAAAACAAAAAGCATTTTTTGCCTCAATTTTACCTGCTAATATACAAGCAGTAGAAGGATAAACATAATCTTTAGTAACAGTTGCACAAATAATAGCATCTATAGATAATGGGTCTATATTTTTTATAGTATCTTTAATAGATTCCATAGCTAATTCAGATGCGGGCATAGATGTTTGTTTATTCTTATAAATAGCTTTACAAGATTTAATATATACCATATATAAAAATCCTTTTAAAAAATTCTTCTTTTCACACCAGAATCTAAAAGTTCTTTAGATATTTTTTCATTGATTTTTGCATCTAAAAATTTATACATATTAAGCACAGCATTTTTAACACCGTCTTTACCAGTAGTGCCATGCCCAACAAAAGCTCCGCCGTTTAATCCAAGCAATATAGCAGAACCATAAGAATCGGCACTCATTTGCGTCTTTAAATTTTTAAATACAGATTTCATCATAACAGCACCCATCATATTAAGAGGGTTCTTTTTTATTTCTTTTTTTAAGAGATTTACTATTAAGCTAGCACTTCCTTCTATACTTTTTAATACTATATTACCATCAAAGCCGTCAGCAAGTACAACATCAGCAATATCCGATTTAAGCATGCTGTTAGGTTCAACATTACCTACAAAATTTACTTTCTTCATTTTTTCTAATCTTTCAAAATGTTTTTTTACAGCAGCATTTCCTTTACTATCTTCTTCACCTATATTTAAAAGAGCAACTCTTGGATTATTTATGTTCATGTATCTTTTAGCGAATACTCTTCCCATAACAGCGAATTGAGCCATATAATCTGGGCTGCAATCTACATTTGCCCCCATATCCATCATACAAAACTCACCGCCTATTTTAGGAAGTGTAGATACTAAAGGGGGACGCATTACACCTTTTAAACGGCCTATTTCTGTAAGTGCGGCAGCTAATGTGGCTCCAGTGTTACCTGGAGAAAAGAAACCTTCCGATTTTTTATCTGACACCAAACGTGCTGCTACTAATACAGAAGCATTTTTTTTATGTTTTACTGCAATAGCTGGAGTTTCTGTCATTTCTATGATAGAATCACTATGTTGTATATCTACACGATTCTTATCATATTTTAATGATGATAAAGATTTAACGATATCTTTTTCATTACCAACTAATATCAAATTCACATCTTTATTTAAAGACAATGCTTCAATTGCACCATTTACTAATTCGTCTAGAGGTTTTTCTCCGCTAGCAACATCTATGGATAAATTCATTGATAATCCTATTATTTATTAACCAGCATTTTGATTTTTATTAGCTTTTACTACTCTATCTTTATAAAATCCGCATTCAGGACAAATTCTGTGCGGCATTCTTTCTGCTCCGCATTGAGGGCAGATTGATAAAGAACCTAAAAATCTTTTATCATTAGCAGCTTGTCTTGATCTTTTTTTCGATTTCGATTTTCTATGCTTAGGTACAGCCATTTCTTTCTCCTTAAAAGTTATATATAATACTCAAATTTATAATAATTAAATCCTATTTTACTATTATGTCTAATTTTTGTCAAGTTTTATTTACTTACTTCTTATTATTATGTTTATATTTAAAATAATTGATTATTTTATCAGCTTGATTATATTTATAAAAATTATAGAATATATTTATATTATTTTTAGGATATGGTTTATGAAAAAGTTTATTTTATTATTTACGCTCTTTTCGCTTATAGGATGCAATTTATATGTAAGCGATAAAGTAAGCATACTTATGTTTAATGAAGATGCTAATGGCAATGAAATTACTAATGAAACTTTAAATTTTATACTTGTAAAAAGAGATAACACAAACAGTTTTAATAATATTACATACATAAGCGGAACTATAATAAACAAAAAAGGAAATCAGAAGATAACAAATATCACTGAAGCACAATATATAAAAGATATCAACAACACAAACTCTATCCAAAACCTAAATTTAGATAATTATAATATGAACATTAATTACTCAAAAAAAAGCATTATTTTTACAGATGATGACGGCACAAAATATACTCTTCCTTTAAATAATTCGGAAGATACTTGGTTTTATAAATTAATCAAAGGCGCCACTAATTCATAATAATTATTGTTTCTATAGTTGTAAATATTAAAAATTATTATATAATAAACTTTTATATACAATAAGTCTGTGAGAGGATATATTAATATGGGAAAACCTATAACTAAAGAAGGATATGACAAAGTAAAAGAAAAGCTATCAGAATTAAAAGCAGAGTTTGATACTTTGCCTGCTATAATAGCTGAAGCAAGAGAAAAAGGAGACTTGAAAGAAAATGCAGAATATCATGCCGCAAGAGAAAAACAAGGTCTTCTTCAAGCACAAATCTCTAAATTAGAAAGCGATTTGGCAGTATGTGAAATAGTTGATCCTTCAAAGATGAATAAAGACATTGTAACTTTTGGAAAAAGAGTAAAAGTTAAAGATAAAAACTCTAATGCAGTTTTTGAGTATAGAATTGTAGGGGAATTAGAAGCAGATATGTCTAAAAATGAGATTACTATAGTTACACCTATTGCAAGAGGACTTCTTACAAAAAAAGTTGGGGATGTTGTTACTATAAAAGTGCCTGCTGGTGATAAGGTATTAGAAATATTAGAAATTAGTCTATAATAAATAATTTTTGAATATTTTAATAAAGGCTTGAATATAAATATTATTATACTCAAGCCTTTTTAATTATTTTTGTAATATAAAAACAATTATACTTTTTTAACTAAACAAATATTTTATATGTAAAAGTTTAAATATATAATCATTTCTTCGAAAAACTATTTTCCTCACCTCTAAGCATTCTTTTATAGTTTGGTATATGTTTTATTATAATAAATATTGCAAGAAGTATAGTTATTGGAAGTAAAGCCACATAGTTAACATTAAAAAATATTCTATATAAAAAATTAGCCTTAAAATATAAAAAGCTTAATACAATAGGAAAAGCTAAAGCACCAACAGTAGAGCCAATAGCAACAGTTTTTCTTGAAGCAAATAAACCTATAAAGAAAAATATCATAGTAATAAGCAAACTAATAGGAGCAAGCATAAACATAGAACCAGCACTTGTAGCTACACCTTTACCGCCTTTAAAACCTAAAAATACAGAAAATACATGCCCAAGTATAGAAGCTACAGCACAAAAAATTAAAATATAGCTATGAGTTAAAATTATATCAGAAAGAATGAAAGCAGGCACTATAACAGCAATCATTCCCTTGCCTATATCGCAAATATAAGCAGCAATACCAGCCTTTTTACCGCATACTCTAAGCACATTGCTTGCCCCTGGGTTGCAGCTGCCCTCTTTTCTCACATCATGACCATTAATCTTTCCTATTATAAATGAAAATGGTATAGCACCAATTATATATGACACAACTATACTTATTAAAACTTTAATTATCATATTTCTTTCCCCTCTTTCTAAAATTAAGCAGAATAGGCGTTCCTCTAAAATCGAACATCTCTCTAAATTTATTTTCTAAATATCTTTTATAATGAGAGTTTAATTTATGCGGATGATTACAAAATACAGCAAAAGCAGGCGGATTAACTCCTGTTTGAGTAACATAGAAAATCTTAAATGGACTTCCTCCTGCTGATATAGAATATTCTCTTGTAGCTCTCACCATAGTTTCAGTAAGTGCATGTGTTTCAAATCTTTGAAGTCTTGTCTTTGCCACCCTGATGGCTAAAGATAAAAGCTTCTCAGCATCATTTTTTCTCGTAGCACAAACCCTCGCATAAAAAGCATAATTAAGCACAGGAAAAGCAGACTTCATATAAGCTTCATAATCATTCCAAGTGGTTCCTTTCTCTCTTATATCCCATTTATTAGCTGCTATTATTATTCCCTTTCTTCTCTCTATTATGAGGTTTGCTATAGTTTTATCTTGGTCTGTTAAACCTTCAAAGACATCAAGCATTAGTATGCATACATCAGAAGCTTCTATTGCTTTTATAGCCCTATTTACACTATAATATTCAACATCTGTATTAACATTCTTCTTTTTTCTTATACCAGCAGTATCTACAAGACAAATATCATCACCCTTAAAGTTGAATGTTTCATCTATAGAATCTCTTGTTGTACCTGCAATATTTGAAACAATGCTTCTATCTTTCCCAATTAATGTATTTAATAAAGTAGATTTACCCGCATTAGGCTTTCCTACTATAGCTATATTTATAATTTTCTTTTTTGCTATATATTCATCGAGTCTGCGCTGTTTTTTGTTATCTTTATCTTCATCATACTCTTCATCATCTTCTTCAAACAATTCATCATCATCTAAAACATTATCTTCTTTTTTATTTTCTTCTTCTTTTTTACTATTCTCTCTCTCTGCTTCTAAATCAATACCTACCCTCTCAAAAACTTCAAGAATTTTTTCTCTCAAATCATCAATGCCATTATTATGCTCGGCACTTATAGCAATAATATCCTTTATGCCAAGAGAATAAAACTCATTAATTAGATTGTTATGAGAATCAGAATCTACTTTATTTACAACGAGAATAATAGGTTTATTTAATTTTCTTATAGTATTAATAAAATGCCTGTCATCTGGGTGAGTTTGATGAGCATCTACAACAAACAAAAGCAAATGAGCCTCATCTGTAGCAGTTTTTAATGCCTTCTCTCGAACCTTTTCATTTAAACTATCTTCACTCGTGTCTAAAAGTCCGCCTGTGTCAAACACATTAAAAGCTATATCATCAATATAAGTCTTTGCTATGCTAATATCTCTTGTAACTCCTGCTGTAGGATCAACTATTGATTTTCTTCTTCCTGCAAATCTGTTAAAAAGTGTGGACTTACCAACATTTGGTCTGCCAAGTATAGCAATATTTTTCATTTATTTAACCTTAAACATTATGCTCTTTTTATAATAACATAAAATATAATATATTGCTATTATATTTTATTGACTTTATTATTTATCAAATATAAAATAAATAAAATGATAAAATTAAATAAAAAATTAAATATTATTGCCATATTTATTATAATATTATCTATTATAATAAATATAAATACATCATTGTCTATACTCCCATATAGATATACAGTAGATGATTTTCATCATTTTTATGATATGCATAGATGGTATGAAAAACAAATAATTCCATATACTGGTACAAGATTAAAACCAGGCGATGTATATAAAGATGAATTTACAATACCAAGAGTGCCCGGAGGAATATACTATATTACATATACTCTATTTTATAAAATAGCTAATGAAAATCTTTATTTCGCAAAAGTTATCAACTATATATTTAGCTTATCTATTATATTAATATTTTTATTTTGGTTCTTTAAAAGATTTGGCTTAATAATGACATCTTTCATGTCTGTACTTGTATTATGTAATGGATATATTATTAGAGCATTAACCAACTTTTGGAATCCTAATTTAACTCTTATATTTAGTTTTATATTTTTTATATTTTTATTTGAGTATATATGCGCTGATAATGAATTAAAAACAAAACTATCTGCTATATTTATATTTCCAGTTTTAGCAATAATGGCTCAGGCACATTTTTCTGTTTTCTTTTCTATTGTTCCTACAATAATTATATATTTGATAATAAAATATAAAAAAACATTTAAATATCTGCCATATTTAGCTATCGGAGTATTTGTATCATTTTTATTATATTTACCATATTTAATATACGAAATAAAAAATAATTTCTATAACACATACTCTATATTAATGGAAAAAAGTGCAATAAACTATATAGCTTTTCCTAAATATCAAGCATTCATATTATTCCCTACTAATGAAATGTCTGCTCTTTTTATAAAAAAATTGGATAATATAATTGATTTTTGGTTTTCAAACCCTCCGCTTATTTTTGGATTTATATTTTTATTATTGAGTCTAATATTCTCAGCGATTTGTTTAATTGGAAGTTTTTATATTATATTCAAAAGCTTAAAGAAAAAACTTATATTAAATAATAAAGAATTAGCTCTAAAAGATATGTTTTTAATACTATTATTATCTATGATAGTATCAACATTACTTTTTATGATAGCACCGCCTAGTTCTGGTTCATTTCATTATCTGTATGGAATATTTTCTATAAGCTATTCTTATATTCTGCTTTTTATAATAAAATATAAAGATATTATTATTAATAAAAAAAATATTTTATATACTTTGCTAATATTTTTTATATTAAATTCCCTTGCTATGTCTTTAACAATAAAAAGATATATAGATAAATATGAAAAACCGTATAGCATAGAAATGAACAAACAAATAAATGATTATATAAATAAAAATTGATTATACCGAATATAACTTTTTGTATATAACTAAGCTAAAATTTGTATTATATGTTATAATAAATAAAATGATGATTAAAAGGATGATATATAATGGACAATAATAGTGTTAATAATGTAAATATAGAAAAAGCTGTTGAACTAATAAAAACAAATAAAGATTTAAAACTATTGGATATTAGAGGCCCTTATGAGGTAAAGGCTACAGGCTTTATAGAAGGAAGCATGCTTTTAGACCCTAATGACCGTCAAATTATAGAGACTATAGAAAACTTAGACAGAGACAAAGAATATTTATTATACTGTGCAAGCGGCGGACGTTCTTCTGCGGTATCGCAATATATGCTAAAAAAAGGATTTAAGCATTTAAATAACCTTATAAATGCTGGATATATAGAGCTATCTATTGCTTTAGAAAATAGTAAATAATTTAATTTACACTATTGCAATAAACTTTAACTTATAATATAATAATTTAGATAGTTTAGAATAATTTAATTTTTTGGAGATAAATCAATGAAAAAAAATATACATCCAGAATACTATGAAACTGATGTAAATTGTGCATGCGGTGCTAATTTCAAAATACATTCAGTTCAAAAAACTTTACACGTTGACATTTGTCATAATTGTCACCCTTTCTTTACTGGTAAACAAAAAATATTGGATACTGCTGGTAGAGTTGATAAATTCAAAAAACGTTATGGCTTAAAAAAATAATATTTAATCAATAAATATAAAAAATATTTAAGTCTATAAAGTATTATATCTGCATTATATACTTTGTAGACTTTATTTATTGATAAAGGCGGTTTATGGACAGCGACGGCGTTTACAAAAGAGTAAATATCAATAAAGTAATATCTCAAATATTAAAAACCAACCCTAACATAACAGAAGCTAAAGCAAATGAATTAGCATACAAAATGATAAAAGAACTTAATAAGAAAGTTTCTTCTATGGTAGCTGATTTTGAAAACGGCGAAGGCGACTTCATGGCTTGTTATTTTGAATCTATAGAAAAGCAATAAATCTATTAAAAAAGAAATTAAGTTATTTGCAGGGCTTTGCACCCTGTGAAGCGTGCCCTTAGGGTAGCACCCCACTTCTTTTGCGACCGCAGGAAGTGCCTGTGGTATTACCACAAAGAAGCAAAAAGGCTGCATTTTTATGAAGTATAGCCAAAAACATATAGTATCATTATATATATTTTTTAGATATAAAATTTGAATACTTGCATTTTTTGCAACTTTGACGAAGTCCGCACAGCGACCGAAGGGAGTCCTTCAGGACGACCGAAGGAAGTGCCTGCGACCGTAGGAAGTATCTTTAGGTATGGTGCGAAGGCGGGAAAAAGTTGAATAAAACAAAAACATAAATTGTAAAATATAGTTGTTTAAGTGTATACTAAAAATTTTTAAGTTTATTAAAAGTTTTTTATTTGCGGGGACTAGCCCCCGCACCCCCAGTTCTTTTGTTGACACAAAGAACCAAAAAGACTGCATTTTATAAAATATAGCTAAAAACATATGGTATTACTTTATATTTTATTATATATAAAACTGAAATATTTGCACTTTAGCTATTGGCAAGCCATTTAATATTTAAACTCCACAGTATAATGTGTAATAGCATCATCAGGCATAATATATTCTTTGTAATTTTTCATATAAGCCTCCACCATATCAGCTCTAGCATCATTATACATAGCATCAGGTATACTAATAATAAAACCACCTTGGAAAGAATCATAATAACCTTCTCTGTACTTCTTTGCCCATTCTCTAAAATAATTAAGCAAAGGAGTATATGATTGAATAGGAGGGCTTTTAAGCATAAGATATATTTGATAATAATCTACAAGCTGTATTACTTTATTATTAATATTAAGCAATACTTTCTCACCGCCGCTCTGCCATACCATTAAATTATCTGTATAATCTATTGGAGTAATAAGCTTCCAGCTGTCAGCTTCATTAGGTTTTTCTCTTGCTGCAAAAAATTGATTCTTACCTGCTCCTTTCAAATGAGTTTCTGAAACAGTAAAATATTCTTCGCCTCTCTTATATGCTGCATCTATTTCTGCATAAGGTATTGTAGGATAATAATATTCTTTTCCGTCAATTTCCCAAGATGAATATGTATTATCTGATTTATAATATATACCATTATCTAGTTTTACCCAATTTGGTTCTTCAGGGGTTTCTACTCTGTTTTGTAAATATCTATCTAATCCTTTAAAAGGATTATTAAGAAGATCAATCTTTTCAGCATTTTTATAAGCATCTGAATTAGGCTCTAAAGTCCAATGTACTCCATCTGTACTTGACCATATCCTTTTATCATCGATAAATCTTTCTTCTCTTGGAGTCCATTTATTAATAGAAGGATTATGTTCATAATAACATCTACATCCTCTTCCAAAATATATTTTATCCTTATCAATCGCAATGTCAAAATTATAGATATTATTATACTCACCGCTTCTAGCACCCCAAGGAGTATTATCTATTTTCTCCCAATTAGCTCCTACAGAAGTATCTTTGCTTTTATGTATTCTGTAATAATAATCTTTGCTTACTGTATACGAGCCTGCATTAACAGGTCTTGTTCCTGAAGGATTCTGCTCCAAAAAAGTTTCTCTTAATCCCATTAAATATATATAATCTTTAAATTGAAAAAAACGAGCTACATCCATTCCATATCCTCCCTGAAAACTTTCATTTGGATTATTTGGGTTTGGTGTAGGCATTTTATAACGTATATTAGCAGCAGAACCGTTTGTCTGCCAATTAAGTAAATCTGATGATGTATAATATCTGTTGTCATACACTATAGAATCAATAACATACTCATAATCCACAGAAATATCTGACATAGAGAAACTTCCGTATGTATAAGGTTCAGATATAATTTTATCATTTTCTATTACTGATATATTATATTTTAGTCTGCTAAAAGTATCATAATTAACATCTTTAGCATAAATATTTATATTGCCATTATCATCTATTTGAAGAATTATATTTTTATCTATTTGATTTAATGTTTTGCTTTTAGGGTCATAGTTATACATATAGTCAGCTAATATATACCATTTGCCTTGATATTTAAACTTCTTACTAAAACTTCCGAATACTTCGCCGTCTTTAGCAGGCACTGGGGTTACATCAACATGACCAGGTATTGTCTCTTCTGGCAATCTAAAATCTGTTTCAGGCGGTATATAGGTTGGAGATAATATATTAATCTTTTTACAAGATACAATTAACATTATTACAACAATTAATAAAGCAACTATTAAACATAATCTTTTATTAAATTTCTTTTTCATAATAAAACAAACCGCAAATATATTTTTTATAATTTTTTTAACAGCAAAGCATTATTATTAAAACCATATAAAATTATCAGCAACAAATCAAACATATTCTACATTACAAATATAATTTTTCAAGCTAATTTTATAATTTTCTTTGTTTAGAAGTAATATATATTCTTTTTAGTTTAGAAATGTAGACATCCATTATAATTTAAATAGATATCTTTAACTCCAATATACAAATAATAAAAGCATATAATTAGATATAATTTCTTTATGTTTATTACAATAAAAATATAAAAGGCTTAGTATAAATATTTATTAATTATCTTTCAAAATATACATAATAACTAAATCATCTAAAGAATTTTTTATCGAGATAATCTTTTGAAAGTCTTAAAACAAATGGTCTTCCATGCGGGCAATTAGTTAATATATTTTCTTCTTCAAGCAAATCAAGTAAAGTTTGCATATCATTAATAGAAAGTTTATCTCCTGCCTTTGGTGAATATTTACAAGATATTGTGCTGCATGTATGTTTTATTAATTTCTCTAAACTATTGTTGCTCTCTTTAGAAATATATATATCCAAAATATCTTTAATAATTTTTTCTATCTTTTGATTTTTGGGTATATATATTGGAACTTCATCTATTATAATGCTATTTTTTGAATTAGCTTCAAACTTTATACCTATAGATTCTATTTGTTCTTTTGAAGAGTTTAATATATCTATTTCATAATCTCTATACTCTATTTCGCAAGGTATAAGCAGTTTCTCATATTCCAATTTACCGCTAATTAAAGTCTTATATATTCTTTCATAATTAAGTCTTTCGTATGCGGCGTGTTGGTCTATAATATACATTTCGCTTCCTCTTTCAGCTATGATGTATGAAGAGAAAACCTGCCCTACTGCTTTTACATATTCTCCAAACTCCATATTATTTTTTTGCGGTTCTATATTATTATTTATATCATCTTTATTAAATACATTATCATAGTGAACATTAGAAACTAACTCATTATTAAACTGAAAATTATTACTAGTTTTTGTTTCATTAAAATTATTAGCAGAATTATTCGTAGTTACATTATTACTTTGTACTGGAAATGTCGGAGTAATATCTTTATCAACATCAACTTCAATATTAACAGAAGAAAAATTGTTCGCACTATTAATATTATTGTATATGGCATTATAAATTATACCTGAAATATCTCTTTCATTTTTTATTCTCACTTCCTTTTTACTTGGATGCACATTAACATCAACCTTATTTGTATCAACATTAATATATAAAAAGAAAAATGGATATCTCTCTTTTGGTATTGAGTTAGAATAGGCATTTTTTATAGCATAAGCAATAACTCTATTTTCTATTGGTCTATTATTTAGAAATATAAAATTATTCTTTCTCATAGACTGACTTATTTTAGAATTAGAAAAAAGTCCGTATATATTTATATCATTTTTATCTATATTTAATTCTACTAAATTTGAAAAAACATTATTATCATTCAAATAATTCTCAATTCTATCTTTTAAATTATCAACTTTCAAATAACTATTTACAAGTTTTCCGTTATTATATAGCTTCATAGTGATATTAGGCTGAACCAAAGCTTCCATATCAAATACTTCTTTAACTAAATAAAACTCTCTTGATATATGCTTTAAAAATTTGTATCTTGCAGGTATATTAAAAAAAAGGTTTTTAGCAGTAATCTTAGTTCCATTAACAGAAGCATAAGGTTTGTGTTCTAATATTTTTCCAGCCTCAACAACAATCTTTCCGCCTGTTTTTTCATCAATACTTTTTGACACTATTTCTAAATTTGTAACATCCGCTATAGAAGCTAATGCCTCACCTCTAAAACCCAAAGTATATATATTATCCAAATCTTCTATAGAATAAATTTTACTAGTGGCATGATGAGTAATTGCTAAAGGGAGCTCTTCAAAAACTATACCGCTTCCATTATCTTCTACTATCATAGTTTTTATTCCAGCCTCTTCAACACTCACTTCTATATTATCAGCACCGCTATCAACAGCATTTTCAAGAAGCTCTTTAAGCATCGAAGCAGGTCGCTCTATTATCTCTCCAGCAGCTATTCGATTTGCTACAGATTTTGGAAGTTTCATTATGCTTTTTTTCATCTTTGCATTATATGATATTTCTAATAAAAAATAAAATTTTTTTAATTATTATAATATTAATAATTGAATATTTTTTTAATGTATATTATTATAAAAAAATATTATTAGTTTGTTTTATGAAAAAGATTTTATTTATTGCAATATTATCTGTTATACTTATTTTCTCTCAAGAAGAATGCAAAGGTCCAGATGGAGACTCTAAGCCTACCCCATTTAGACATGATAAGAAATTCATAAAATATAGTTATAATGTTACAACAGAAGATTTTATTTTTTGTTCGGCAATATTTTTCTCTATAGTTGTGCCGTCTTTTGTTTTAATAAACAAGAAATAAAATTTTTTAGTTTGTTTATTTACAAAATTAAAAAAAATATTAAGAATACTAATTTTTCAGAATAACTACAAATTATATTAGCATCTTCTTGCATAAAAAATAATTTGCAAAAAGCCACTTGCTATATTATAATACTTTATCAATCTTTAATTTTTAATTTTTAAAAGGATATATTTTAATAAATGTCATACGCAGAGAAAATCAGGAATTTTTGTATTATAGCACATGTTGACCATGGAAAAAGCACATTAGCCGACAGAATTATAGAACATACTAAAGCTGTATCAAGCAGAGAGATGAAAGCACAAATTTTGGACTCTATGGACATAGAAAGAGAGAGAGGAATAACAATAAAGAGTCAGGCTGTAAAACTTTCTTATCAGGCTAAAGACGGAGAGGTGTATACCCTTAATTTGATAGATACTCCAGGGCACGTTGACTTTAACTATGAGGTTTCTCGTTCACTTGCTGCTTGTGAGGGGGCTATACTTGTAGTGGATGCTGCTCAGGGGGTTGAGGCTCAAACTATTTCTAACTTTTATCTTGCTTTTGAAAATAATTTGGAGATTGTGCCTGTTATAAATAAAATAGATTTGCCTGCTGCTAATATTGAGCTATGCAAAGAACAAATGGAAAAAGAGTTTGGAGTTAATAAAGATGATATTGTTTTAGCGAGTGCAAAAAATGATATTGGAATAGACGAAATACTTGAAGCAGTAGTTAAGATGATACCAGCTCCAAAGGATAATACTAATAAAAAAACAAGGGCTTTGATATTCGATTCTTATTATGACCCTTTTCGCGGTGCTGTTATGATAGTGAGAATATTTGACGGCTCTATTAAAAAAGATGATAAGCTTCTTTTGATGGAAACTAAAGCAGAGTATGAAGTTGAAGAATGCGGTACACTTTTGCTTGGACTCAAATCTGCTAATGAACTTAAAAGCGGTGAAGTAGGATACATTATTGCGGGTATTAAAAATATATCTGACATAAAAATAGGAGATACTATCACCCTTGAAGAAAACCCTTCCGATGAACCTTTGATTGGCTATAAAGAAGTTCTTCCTATGGTATTTGCAGGTATTTTCCCTGCTGAAGATGAAGATTATACAAACTTACAAAAGGCATTAGAAAAATTAAAACTTAATGATGCTTCTTTGGTTTATGAGCCGGAGCGTTCTATTGCTTTAGGGTTTGGATACAGATGCGGTTTCTTAGGACTCTTGCACTTAGAGATTGTTCAAGAACGTCTTGAGAGGGAGTTTAATCTTAATCTTGTAATAACTAGCCCTTCTGTAGAAGTAAAATTAAAACTCACAAACGGAGAAGAAAAACTCATTGATAACCCTGCAGATTTTCCTTCTGCACAATATATAGAAAAATGTTATGAGCCTTTTATTAATGCTCTTATAATAGTGCCTACCGATTATTTAGGAAACATTATATCTCTTTGTATAGACAGAAGAGGAACACAAACATCATTAACTTATTTAGATGATAAAAGAGCAGAAATAAAATTCGATTTGCCTTTAATAGAAGTAGTGTATGACTTTTATGATAAATTAAAATCAATATCCAGAGGTTATGCTTCATTCGATTACGATTTTTCAGATTTTAGAGAAAGCCAAATAGAAAAAATAGACATACTTGTTCATGGTGAAGTAGTGGATGCATTGTCATTTATGGCTCATAGGAGCAATGCAGAAAGCAGAGGCAGACAAATTATAGAAAAATTAAAACATCTCATTCCAAAGCATATGTTTCAGATTCCTTTACAAGCGGCAATTGCAGGACGCATAATAGCAAGAGAAAATATAAGTGCATTAAGAAAAAATGTTACAGCTAAATGTTACGGCGGAGACATCACAAGAAAAAGAAAGTTGTTAGAGAAGCAGAAAGAAGGTAAAAAGAGAATGAAAGCTATTGGAAGCGTAGAGATTCCGCAGGATGCATTTATAAGTGTACTTAAAACTGATGACAATACTAAATAATAAATCAAATAAATGGGCATTAGAAATAATGCCTATTATTAAGAATCTAAAATTATTATAAATTGGTTTATACTAAAAAATTTTAAGTTTGTCAATTTTTTTGTTCTTTTTCCTGTCGCTACATACCACAGGCACTTCCTTCGGTCGCGGTGTGGACTTCGTCAAAGAACCAAAAAGTATGAGTGTTTTTGTATGTTGGTAAATATATAAATAAATGTAAGATATTTTTATCTATGCATAAAAAGCTATACTTCATTAAATGCAGTCCTTTTGCTTCTTTGGGTCACCAAAAGAAGTGGGGTGCGGGGCAAAGCCCTGCAAATATCTTAACATAAACAAATCATTTTTTATATTAGAATATGTTAAAAATTTATTGTTCTTTTTCCCGCAGCACACGGTGTGGACTTCGTCAAAGAACAAAAAAATGCAAGGTAATAAAATAATACTAATTATATATTACATACTAAATATTAAACCAAAAACAATATAAATATTTTATTATCTTAGTTTTGAAATAAATCTATTATAAAAAGACAAGTAATGTCAAGATATAATATTTAATTGTTGTATAATTAAATAAAGAGGTATAAGACAATGTATGAATGGAATAAATTAATACAAATAATTATAGATGAAATTGATGAATGCATTAAAAAACATAAAAATGAAGAATTAACATTAAATAATATTTTTAATAGATTGGGCTATTCAGAATTTTATATTACAAAGAAGTTTAAAAAAATATCTGGAATAACATTTAAAGAATATACAAGACTAAGAAAATTATCTTTTGCTTTAAAAGAAGTAAGAGATACTAAAAGAAAACTATTAGATATTGCATTTGATTATGGATTTTCTTCACATGAATCATTTACAAGGTCTTTTAAAGAATTATATAATATTACTCCAATAGAATATAGGAGAAATCCTAAACCTTTAATACTTCGTACAAAGATAACAGCATTTGACAGATACTTATTCGGATTAGGTGAAATAGGAATGTATAAATCTAATGAAGAAGTAAAAGTATATTTTATAAAAATTCCATCACATAAGTTTCTTTATATTAAAAATTATGAAAGTAACGGTTATTGGGACTTTTGGCAAAAACAAAACCTTATAAAAGGTCAGGATTATAAAACAATATGCGGCATACTTGATAGTATTAAAGGGAAATTAGATGATAATGGAGGAAGTGAAATTAATTGCTCAAGCGGACAAATTATGGCTTATATTAATGATGAAAAAGGAAGGCTTTGTGATTGGGGAATAAAAAGAGTTGAATGTTGGGGAGTAAGGCTTCCTTTTAATTATTGCGAAGAGGTGCCTAAAAATATGCATCTGCTTGATGTATATGAATCTGATTATGTGGTCTTTGAACATGGTGCTTTTAATTATGCTCAAGAAAATAATACTGTAGAGAAAAAAATTGAAGAAGCAATGAAAAATTTTAATGATGAACATTATATTATAGATACTTCACCAAATAAAATAATGTATTTTTATTATAATCCTAATGAATATTTTAAATATATACGTCCAGTTTGTAGAATATAAAAAATATTTTTAAAACTAATTCTATGAATAATAAAAAATTATACATTAGTTTAAGTATTTAAAAACATATACAAATAATTTTTATTTTTTATTTAAGAAAAATTTTATTATCGCAATTAATACAAAACTTATTACGCTTATTAAAACTATAGTAGAGCCCGGTTTTAATCCCTCATAATATGAAAGAAATATTCCTAAAACAGTAAAAACTAAATTAAATAATACAGCATAAATAATAGTTTTTTTATAACTATTAGCCAACTGCATAGAACAAGCAACAGGAACTACCATCATAGATGATACAATCAAAGCACCAACAGCCCTCGCAGATATAGAAACTACTATCGCTGTAAGTATTGTAAAAATAAAGTTTATTCTGTTTACAGGCACACCAGAAAGTTTTGCAAGCCTTTCATTGAATGTTATATAAAAAATCTCTTTGTATAAAAATATAAATATTAACATAGAAATAATACTTATAATTACAACTAACTTTAATTCAAAATCACTAATAGCTACAATGCTTCCAAATAAAAAACTATTAAAATTAGCATTATTAGAAACAAAACCAGACAACAACCCCGCAAGCCCAATAGCAAAAGACATAATTATCGCTATAGACATCTCCCCATATCTTGCAATTTTTTTTCTTATAAACTCTATAGATAAAGCAGATAAAACACAAAATATCATAGAAGCAAGTATTGGATTAATATTAAATACAAGCCCAAAAGTTACACCCGCAAGAGAAGTATGAGATATAGCATCTCCTATCATAGAAAGCCTTTTTAATACAACTACAACCCCAATAGAAGGTATTATAATAGCTAAAAGTATACCAACCAAAAAAGCCCTACGCATAAACTCATATTGAAATATTTCCATTTTTATAAACAACCCTTTATATATATTAACAAGAACAACTGCTTCCATCTGGATGCTTGTGCTTATGTGATAATTCCATGTTTATTTGATTTTTATCAAGTTCTACTAATGTACCATTTTCAAAACAAAAAACTCTATTTGAAATTTTTGACATTCTCTCAATATCATGTGTAACCATTACAATAGTTATTTTTTTATCTTTATTTAGAGCTTTAAGCAAATCATATAAAAAATTAATAGTTTCAATATCAACACCATTTGTAGGCTCATCTAATATTAATAAATTAGGGTTTTGCACCAAAGTTCTTGCTAAAAAAACTCTCTGTATCTGTCCGCCTGAAAGTTTTGATATTAATCTGTCTTTATAATCATACATACCTAAAAGTTTTAATGCTTCAAATACTTTTTCTTTATGATTTTTATTTGGAAACTTAAATAAACCAATATCCGAAAACATATTAGACATTACTATCTCATAAACAGTTGCAGGGAAGTTTAATATTTTGTAGTATGCATTCTGCTCTAAATATCCAATGTGCTGCCAATTTTTAAATCTCTTAATGTCTTCGCCGTATAGTTTTATTTCGCCTCTATACTGATTAACTTCACCTAAAATAAGTTTTAATATAGTGCTTTTGCCAGCTCCATTAGACCCTATAATAGAAACAAAGTCTCCTCTATTTATATCAAAGCTTATGCATTTTAGTATATCTTCTTGAGTGTATCCAAAATGCACATTTTTAAAACTTATTATATTTTCCATTAAAAAACCTTAATTAATTATTTTATTATTTTATTAATTATTAAGACCATTTGTTATAGCTTCGAGATTTTTTTGCATTATAGAAAAATAATCCTCTCCAGATTTTATATATTCTTCACTTAAAGATTCTATAGGGTTTAATGCACTCACTTTTACACCTGTTTCTTTTGCAATAGAATCTACAAGCTTAGAACTTGAGAAGTCTTCATAAAATATAGTTTTAATATTGTTGTTTTTTATAAAATTAATTGTTTGAGCCATAGTCTTAGCATCTGCTTCATCTCTTGCTATTGCAACTTGATTAAGATTATATTCTTTACAGAAATGTCCAAATGCAGGGTGAGTTACAACCAAATTAGTATTTTTTATATTTTGTAAATTATCTCTAAAGCTCTTATCAAGTTCATCTAATTTATTAGCATATAAATTGTAATTAGAATTATAATAATCAGCATTTTTACTGTCTAATTCTATTAACACATTCTTTATATTTTCCATTTGAATTTTTGCTTTTTTAGGTGAAAGCCAAAAATGAGGGTCTAATTCTTCATTGTTTATATTTGAAGAAGCCTCTAAATATTTTAAATCTTTTATTGTATCTTTAACAGTGTCTGCCCAATGCTCCATTGAAGCCCCATTATATATAAATAGATTAGCCTTACTTAAATTAGCCATATCTTTTGATGTAAGCTCAAAATCATGAGGCTCAGAACCTGCTGAAGTTATATTATAAATATCTATTTTCTCTCCGCCGATTTTTTTAGCGAAATCATAAATAGGATATATACTTGCATATACTTGAAGTTTGTCGGTTGCGTTTTGATTATTGTTATTATTGTTGTTACAAGAAACGAAAGAAACTAATATTAGTAATAAATAAAAAATATACCTCATCTGCGTTTATCCTTATAGTATTATAACATCGAAACATTATAATACTATAAAAATAAATTTCAATGTTTTAATGCTATAACAATTATTCTACTTTCTCAAAATTGCTCTTAGGCTCTCCGCATAATGGGCATTTCCAATCATTAGGAAGCTCTTCAAATGGAACACTTCCTTTATATTCAAATCCGCAAGTTTTACATCTATAAACTGCTTTAGGTTTTTCTGCTTCTTCTTTTTTTTCTGCTTTGTTTTCATAAGCATTTGCAGTAGAAGCATTAGGAGGAGTTTTTCCTTTTATTACTGTATGATAATAAGAATAAGTCATAGAGTTAGTGTTATTATCAAATATATCAGCATCTACTAACTCACCTATAAATAAAGTATGAGTAAATACATCAAAACTATTTACAACTTTACATACAAAATAAGCATTAGCGTCTTTTATAACAGGAAGACCTTCTTTCATCTCATAATTAACATTTTCAAATTTATTGGCATCTCTTGAACTTCTAAAACCAAAACCTCCTATCAAAGCAGGGTCGCTTTTTTCTGAAAGAACTGATAATGCAAATTTACCGCTTTTTTTGATGCATTCATTGGTATAATTATTTTTGTTTACACTAATCATAATTGTAGTTGGAGTTGATGTTATTTGTGTGGAGGTGTTTATAGTACAGCCTACTGGTTTATCATCGTCCATTGTAGTTAAAATATACATTCCATAAGATAATTTTGTTAATGCAAATGTATTCATGATTTTTACTCCTTATTAGTAATAATTATTATTAATTATAGTAAATTTTTTTCGTTTTGTCAAAATTGTTTTTTAAATTTTAATTTAAACTACTTATGTATTTAGTTAAACGATTTGAATGATAAAAATTTTGAAGAAGTATCTACAAAAAATCATAACGCATTTATAAAAATATAGTTATTTAAGCAATATTAAATATTGTCATTTTTGTATAATTTATATCTGTTTTCTCTGTATCTAATTGAAACATTTTGCTTGAAAATTGTGAATCTTATATAATTGTATTTGTATTTTACAATAGAGTAGTATTCTTTAATTGTATTTGATTCTATTAAACATATAAATTCTTTAGAAAAATATTGATAATCATCTTTATTAAGATTAATCATTATTTTTTTTAATATGTTTTTCATCATATCAAAAACTTTTCTCTCATCATCTTGAGTAAAGTTTTTTGTTCTAAAAGCTAAGAAAGCCTCTTGTTCTACAAACTTAGCAAAAGATAATGATTTAGTTTGCCAAAAATTATATTCTGTATAAAACTCATCTAAAATATCAAACCATTTTTGTATTTGTTTAACTAAAGTAGAAGCATTTTTTATAGCATTTTGAGTAACTTGTCCTTCTCTTTTTATATAATGATAATGTGTATTATATTCATAGCTTACATTTTTAGTATACATTAAAAGTTTATGAGAGAATATAGCATCTTCTCCAGGTTGAACATTTAGAGGAAATCTCAAATGCTTATTTTCTTTTAAAATGCTCGTCTTTATAAACATAGACCAAGAAATTAAAGCAGAATGAAATTCTTTTGTAACTCTTTTATCAAGCCCCCAAAAATTACTTAATATAACTAAATCACTGTTATTTTTTTTAGCATTATTATAAAATACTTCAGCAAAATCTTTATCTATATAATCATCACTATCTACACAAAATAGGTATTCTCCAGTGGCATTTTCTATACCATCGTTTCTACCAGCAGAAACCCCAGCATTTTTCTTGTTTATTATTTTTATTCTTTTGTCTTTTGCAGCATATTCTTCAAGTATAGAAAGTGAATTATCTGTAGAGCCGTCATTTATGCATATTATTTCTAAATCTTTATATGTTTGATTGACAACACTATCTAAACAATTTCTTAAATATTTTTCAACATTATAAACTAATATCATTACACTAATCATAATTATATATTAACAAAATAATTAAAAAAACTCAAGGTATACTATATTAATTATTCTATTTATAGTATTGTTTTTTTTGAAATTAATTTATAAAATAGAATAAAATTATACTACTATGGATAATTTATGAAAAGAATTGGTATTTATATAGATTTAGAAAATATTGCTCATTTAAAGTTTAATGTCAATTTTAAATTGATTCTTGAAGATATAATAAAGTTTTATAGAAGTAATTTAAAAGATAAAGATATTTACTATTCAATAAAAAAAGCCTATGGAGATAATAAATCAATAAAGCTATACGAAAAAGAGCTTAGAGATTTGCATATAGATATAATTCATTCTGTGCATATAAATAAAGCCAAAAACATGTCGGATATGATTTCTTCTATAGATGCTTTTGAAGATTTTGTTTTTAATAAAAATATAGATATAATAGTATTTGTAAGCAGAGATGTTGATTATACTATTGTGATGGAGAGATTAAAAAGGCATGGAGCTATAACTGCTATAGTTACAACTATCACTAATGCTAATAGAGATATTTTTCAAAATGTTTCTAATAAGATTTTTAAGATAGAAAAATATAAATCAAAAGAAAATGATAAAACTAATCAATTAGATGAATATAGTTTAGAGTATTTAAAGTTTTTTTATAATAGGGTTATTGAAGTTTATAATAATAATACAGAAAGTAAGAAGTTTTCTATATCTGATATATGCAATAAAGTAAATATGGATTTTAAATTAGAGCAAGGTGAGAGTGCTATAGAAAAGACTTATTTTAAAAAGATAAAAAGGCTATTTAAATATTTAATAGAAAATGATATAGATATAAAAGTAGATAGAGATTATTTTAGTATAGATGATATTGAAAAGCTTCACTATTTTTTTAGAAGTTTAGATTGAATAATTAATTAAAAAATATATTTGGAGATTGCTTTTATGATTAATATTGCTGTTATTGGTTTGGGTTTAATGGGGGGCTCTTTAGTTAAGGCTTTAAATGGTTATAATATATGGGCTTTGGATACTAATAAAGATGCAGTAGATAATGCTTTAAAAGATAAATACATACAAAAAGGAAGTTATGATTATTCAAATATAGAAGATATGTTTTCTTGGGCTCATATTATTATGATATGCACTTTGCCTTCTATAGCTCTGGATGTTATAAATAGATATTCATCACTTATAACAGATGATAAGATACTCTCCGATTTTTGTGGAGTTAAGACTGATATATTTAATGCAGCAAAAAACAAAAAATATGTATCGCTTCACACTATGGCGGGTAAAGAAAAGGGAGGCTATAATAACTCAAGCGAATCATTATTCAAAAACTCTAATGCCATAATAATAGCTAATGATAATGCTAATAAAGAAGACATAAAAAAAATAGAAGATTTGGCTTTAAATATAGGCTGTAAAAATATAATTGTATCAACAGAAAAAGAACATGATAAAATGATAGCATTCACTAGTCAGCTTATGCATATAATAGCCTGCTCTATAGTCAATCACAAAGATTTTTTAGCTTCACTTGGTTTTGAAGGAAATAGTTTGGGAGACCATACAAGAGTAGGCACAATAGATGCCAATATGTGGAGTGAACTTTTTGCAAGAAATTCTGAATATTTATCTTTATCTTTAGGGGAATATATACAAAGGTTAGAAGATTTTCAAAAAGCATTGCAAAGTAAAGACAGAGAAAAACTTAGAGAATTAATGTTAAGTTCTAATAGTATAAAAGAGAAATGGAACAATTCTAAAAATAAGTAATTTTTAATATTATATTTTTAAGTAATTATAATTTTTTATTGTTCTTTTTCCCCTTACATAGTACAGACTTCGTCAAAGTTTTTGGCTTTTAATAAAGTTTTGCTAATTTTTAATTAAAATATATGGTGTTATCCTATATTTTTTCAAAATGAGCATGATTTTTTGTATTCTTTATTTGCACTTTTTGGTTCTTTTTGCGGCGGGAAAAAGAACAATAAAAAAAATTGACAAACTTAAAAATTGCTAGTATTTATAATTCAAATAAAAATTATTTGTTTTTGAATTTTTTAGCAGCTTCAATAAAACCAACAAATATAGGATGAGGGTTTGTTATTCTTGATTTCAATTCTGGATGAAACTGAACTCCTATCATAAATGGATGGTCTTTTATTTCTGATATTTCAACCAAATCAGCATCTTTTGTTTTTCCTGTAATTATAAATCCTGCTTTTTCCATTTTATCAATATATTTATTATTAAACTCATATCTATGTCTATGTCTTTCGCTTATTACAGTAGAGTTATATAATTTATGAGCTAAAGAACCCTCTTTTATATTGCATTCAAAAGCACCAAGTCTCATAGTGCCGCCTTTAAGCATGATTTTCTTTTGTTCTTCCATCATAGTAATAATTGGGTTTTTACAATTTTCATTTATCTCTATTGTGTTTGCATCTTCAAGTTTTAATACATTTCTTGCAAACTCTATACTCATAAGCTGCATACCTAAACATATTCCCAAATAAGGAATTTTATTCTCTCTGGCATATTTAATGGCTTTTATCTTTCCTTCTATTCCTCTCTCTCCAAATCCTCCAGGTATAATAAGTCCATTAATATCCTCAAAATATTTTGACATATCATCTTTACCTTCTAATTCTTCTGCATTTATCCATTTTATATCAACGTTAATGTCATTGTATATTCCGCCATGATTTAACGCCTCTATTAATGATATATAAGCATCTTTCATAGATATATATTTTCCAACAACAGCAATAGTAACTTTTTCATTTTGTATAGCTATATTTTTTTGTTTAGCTACCAATTCTGTCCAATGAGATAAATCTATCTTAGCCGTTTCTAATTTAAAATGTTTACATACCACATCAGAAAGCCCCTGAGCTTCAAGCATTAGTGGTACAGAATATATATTAGGTTCATCAAAGTTCTCAAATACATTTTGTTTTGGCAAATTACAGAATAATGCTATTTTAGATTTATGAGATTCTTCTAAATGTTTATTTGTTCTGCATACTAATATATCAGGTATAATACCGCTTTGCATAAGTTCTTTTACACTATGCTGAGTTGGTTTTGTTTTAATCTCTTCAGATGAACTTATAAAAGGTATTAATGTAACATGTATATATAAAACATTATCCTGTCCTAATTCTGTTTTTACCTGTCTTATAGCTTCAATATATGGCAATGATTCTATGTCCCCAATAGTTCCGCCTATTTCTGTGATTACTATATCAGTTTTTTTAGTATCATTTTCTCTGTATATTCTTCTTTTTATTTCATTTGTAATATGAGGTATAACCTGAACAGTTTGTCCAAGATATTTACCTTCTCTTTCCATATTTATAACATGCTGATATATTTTACCAGTAGTAACATTGCTGTATTTATTTAAATTTTCATCAATAAATCTTTCATAATGCCCAATATCCAAATCTGTTTCAGCTCCATCATCAGTAACAAAAACTTCACCATGCTGAAAAGGACTCATAGTACCCGGGTCAAGATTGATGTAAGGGTCTAATTTTTGTATAGTTACACTTAAACCGCGAGCCTTTAATAGCCTTCCAAGTGAAGCAGCTGTTATACCTTTACCAAGTCCAGATACAACTCCGCCTGTTACAAATATGTATTTAGTATCCATAGTTTCCTCTGTTATTCCTTTAATATTTTGATTATAAACAATATCATTAAAAAAATATAAAATCAAGGTAAATTTTTTATTAATTGTAATATTTTTTGTTATATATTAGAAATAAAAAATTAAAAATAATTTTTTTAGAGGTGTTAGTTATGATGAGATTGTTTATTAGTTTGGTTATAGTTTTGTTTTTAGCTTCTTGTACAGCTTCAAACAATAAAGAAGAAAATAATGCCCCTTCAGAAGTGGTTGTTGATTATGTTCAAGTGGATTCTCCAAATTCTTTTATTCCTTTAGGTATAGGAATTACAGTAGCCCCTCCAGAACATGGCCAAAATGCTAAATATTTTATAGCTAACAAAGATGTTGCTGAAGTTAATTTTGATTATATGAACAATAATTATACTTATAGAGCTTCAAAAAATACTAATAATTTGCTTTCATTTTATGGGGACTATGTTAATAGCGGGAAAAACTTTACAGAAGAAGAAAATAATATTGTTGTAGAATATAATATCGCTTCAAATAATGAAAAGTTTACATTATGGAGAGTAGATGATGTTTATTATATTTTATCAACACAGGCAGAAAATGATAAAGATTTAACTAATCTTTCGTCGCTTTATATAAAATCAATACATTGGCATAAGCAATAATATTTTTCTGTTATTGATAAATTTGCTTAAAAATAAATAGTTATTTCTTTTGTAAACTATTACATATACTCTATAGATAGATTGAAAACTAATAATATTAACAAATTATTTTTAATTTTTATTAATAATAATTAAAAACAGCTATTAATATTAGCGAATAATTGACAATTATTATTAGTAAAATATACTATATTATATACAAAATATTGGAGTTTATATAGATGAAAAAAATTAGCATTATTTTACTAATGATTTTTTTTGCTTTATCATCATGCAATAATACTGCAGCAAAAAAATCTACAAACAGCGGTGAGTTAACTATCATACACATGAATGATACGCATGGAAAAGATGAAGAAGAAATGATAGTAAATAAAGAAATAACCCCTCCGGAAACTAATTATATGTATGGGGCAGCAAGAAGGGCGACATATATAAAAGATGTGAGAGCAACTAATAATAATGTTTTAGTTCTTCATGCTGGGGATACTATTACAGGAAGCGTTTATTCTACAGTATTTATGGGAAGAGATGAAGTTGATATTATGAATATGATAGGAGTTGATGCTGCTGCTGTTGGAAACCATTTTGTAGATTATGGACTTGACAATTTTACTGAGATAATGAAAGAGAGAAAATTCCCTACTCTATCTATAAACATAAAAAATAAAAATGATAATAGCTATTATGCTTTACCATATATAGTAACAAATGTAAATGGTCTTAATGTAGCTATAATAGGCATTACAACCACAGATTCTGTTTATAATCCTAAATATGTTCAAGGGTTAGTATTTGAAAAAGAGATAGACTCATTAAAAAGTTTCTTAAAATCTACACCTCTTAATACAACCAATGATGTTACAATACTTTTGAGCCATGTAGGCTATGAGGGTGATAAAAAAATAGCCGAAGCTTTCCCTAAAACTTTTGATATAATAGTTGGAGGACACAGCCACACTGTATTAGAAGAAGCAGACATTGTAAACGGCACACCTATAGTACAGGCTGGATATTATGGAAGATATTTAGGACAAATAGATTTATCTGTAAATAATGGCAAAATAGAAAAATTTAATTATAAACTCATACCTATGGACGGTAATATCAAACAAGATACTGATATGCTATCATTTATTGATGAGATGAAAGGAACTGTAGATAAAGAGTTTAATGTTAGAATAGGTACTTTACCTGTAGAACTCGTTCATGATGGCATAAGGTCTAATTCTATGGCAATAGGCAATTTTGCTTGTGATTTGGTGTTAGATTCTTATGACAATTTGGATATGGTATTAATGAACTCTGGCGGGCTTAGAACTCCATTAAAAAAAGGCGATATAACATTGGGTAATATACAAAATGAGTTTTTCCCATTTGATAATGAAGTTGTATTGGTTACATTAACAGGAAAAGATATTTTAGATATGCTTAAAATATCCGGACAAAAGAGAGGTGCTGGTGCTTTTCTGCAGTTATCTAGAGGAATGGAAGTAAAATATAATGCTAATGGAGAATTATTATCTGCTACTTTAAATGGTGAAAATATTGATGAGACAAAAGATTATACTGTTGCTTTATCAAGTTTTGTATTTTTGGGAGGAGATGGTTATCAGGATGCCAATGGAAAAGCTATAGGAGAAAAGGGCAAAAACATAGTTATGACTGGTAATGATATGCGTGATGCCATGATAGCAAAAATTAAAGAGCTTAATAATATACCAGAAAGCTATATAGATAATAAACAAAGAGTAATATTTGAATAAAATAATTTAATATTCAATTTTAAAAAAAGAGCCTGTTTTTTATAAAGCAGGCTCTTTATTTTTTATAAAATGCCTTTTAAAATATTCTTGTAAAAAATCAGTATATATGTTAATTTTTATGCATATAATTTTATATATTTTATATAATTTTTATTGGAGTTTAAAAAATGGAGATAAGTATTGAAGAATTAGAAAATAATACTTCTGTAATAAAATTAGTAGGAGATATTGATGTTTATAGTTCTACTGATGTAAAAGATGCTATAAACTCGCAAATAGACTTCGGTGCAAAAAGAATAATTATAGATATGGAAGATGTATATTATATAGACAGCAGCGGAATAGGAGTTTTCGTATATGAAATGGGCTATTTTAAAAAAGTCAATGGTAAAATAGGAATAGTAAAAATTACAGAAAATGTGAGAAAAGTTTTTGAATTAACTAAAATTATTAGCTTCTTTCCTATATTTATGACAGTGTCAGAGGCTTTAGAAAAGTTGTAAAATAATTCTTGATTTTTTATTTAATAGTTATACAATTAATATCAAATTATATTAAAGAAAAGAACTTATGAATAGATTAATTTTTATTAGAAATGTTTTTATAATGTTTTTAATTTGTTTTAGTGTTTTTTCAAATACCCAACTATTTGCAGCTGAGAGTATTAATGATTATATTATGGAAGAGATAGGAGATAACACAGAACATCCTTTCTTCACAATACCTATAAAATTAGGACATTATATAGATTTTGATTTTAAAATAACAAAACATATTATTTTGGTAACAGTAGCAGGTATTTTATCTATACTTAGTATGAAATATTTAGCTCATAAATTAAAAAGGCCATTTAATAAGCCAACATATTTACAAAATTTATTAGAAATTATAATAGATTATATGAATAAAGATGTTATAGGGGCGGCTTTGGGTGAAGAAGGCAAAAAATATGTACCTTTCTGCTTAACTGTATTTTTATTCGTATTATTTTCTAATCTTTTGGGGCTTTTACCTGCTTTAATAAAATTACCCACAGAAGATGGGCATTACGCTTATTTGGCAGGCGGTTTAGGAGCTAATATTGGTTTTACTGGGGCTGTAGCTTTATTAGTGTTTATTGTCTACATATTCGCAGGAATAAGAAAGAAAGGAATAATAAAATACTGGGTAAAATTAGTACCAAAAGGGCTTCCAATACCTTTAATACCTATAATATGGGTTTTAGAGTTTATCACTTTATTTAATAGAGCATTTGCTTTAACTATTCGTTTGTTTGCCAACATCACAGGCGGGCATATAATGATGATAGTAATACCTTATCTTATCATCATGTCTGGAAGTTTATTAGTTTCGCCTTTTGCGGTATTATTTTTAAGTTTTATATATGTACTTGAGATGTTTGTTGCTGTTTTACAAGCTTATATATTCTCATTGTTATCGGCGGTTTATATACAGATTGCCATTAGCGATGAGCATTAATTATAAATTAAATTATATTTTTTAATAAAAGGAGTAAAAAAATGGAATTTGCTATAATAGGAGCTACTATAGGAGCAGGACTTGCAGCTATTGGAGTTGGTTTGGGTATAGGTTTTATAGGTTCAAGAGCAGTTGAAGGTATTGCTAGACAGCCTGAGGCTTCTGGTAAGATACAAACAGCTATGCTTATTTCTGCTGCTTTAATAGAAGGTGTTGGTTTATTTGCTTTAGTTATATGTATTTTAGCTTTATTTACAAAGTAATATTTAAGAGTATTGATTATAATAAATGGGGGTAAATACCTATGGCACTTTTAAAAATAGATCCGGGTATTATTATATGGACTTGGATTACATTTTTATTAGTTCTTGCTGTACTTGGAGCTTCTACTTGGAAGATTATTCTTAAAGGTTTAAATGCACGTGCAGATAAGATACAAGAAGACTTGGAAGAGGCAGAAAAGACTAGGGAAAATGCTAAGAAATCCTTGGCTGCATATAGGGAACAAATAGATAATGCTAAAACAGAAGCTAGTTCTATAATAGAAAATGCTAGGATTGAGGCTAATAGGGTTAGAGATAAAATTATTGGCAATGCTCGTGAAGAGGCTGAGTCCCATAAAAATAAAATACTCTCTGAAATTGATAGAGCTAAAGATGAAGCTATGGGAAATGTAAGAAAACAGGCAGTAGATATTGCTGTTGTTATGGCTGAAACTATATTAAAAAGAAATATAGATAAAAATGATAATCAAGCTTTGATAAATGAGTTTGTAAATAATTTTGAAAAAGATAATAATAAATAAATATGTATCTCTATAAAAAATAGGGCTTTATTAAAATGAATAATGATGAAAAATTATTGACACCAGCTGCTAATGCTATATTTAATATAGCTAAAGATGCTAGTTTAATAAATGAAACATATAATGAGCTTAAAGAATGCTGTAAATTATTTGAAGATGAAGAAATAAGAAAATATTTCGCTGATAAAACAATAGATAAAAGAGAAAAAACTGAACTTATAAAAAAAAAGTTAAAACCTATATTTTCTAAGGAAGTTTTTTCTTTTATCAATTTACTTATAGAAAATGATATTATCAATGAATTATCGAATATAGTTGATATTTACGGCAAAATGCTTGATGAACATAATAATACTGTGAGAGTAAAAATTGTTTGTGCTTACAGTATAAACGAAGAAGCTGTAAAAAAAATAATAGATACTATAAAATCATTTTCTGATAAAAAAATAGATTATGTTATAGAAATAGATGATACTTTAATAGGCGGTATAATAGTTAATATTGGCGATACAGTTTATGATTATAGTATAAAGAATCAGATAAATATGATGAAAAATAGATTTGTTTAATAATTATTAGTTTATAGAGGAAAATATGGATCCTATAACTGCTGAAATTTTTACAAATTTAAAAACTGAAATATTCAATGAAGTTCAGAAAGAAAAAACTGCTAGATTTAAGCGTATAGTAAAAAATGAGGCAAGTGCTAAAAACTATGCTAAGGCTATGTTTGATGCAGCTAATGAATTAAAAAAGATAGATATTATTAAAAAAGATTTTGACATTATTTATTCATCTTTATTTGAGGATAAGGATACTTTTTCTTTTTTCACTTCAAATTTTATAGATGGAAATGTGAGAGTTGATGTTATTAGAAGAGTATATGATAATAAAATATCTCATGAAGCTCTTAATCTATTATCTATATTAGTAGAGAAGGATTTATTTAATATTTTGCCTGCTATAATAGTGGAATATGAAAACTTATGTAATGAGTTTTATGATATACTCTCTGTAAGGATTACTATTGCCAAAGAATTGGAAGGCATTGAAGAATTAAAAAGAGATATTATAAAGATGGTTAATAAGAATGTTCATTTTTATATTGATATTAACGAATCTATCATAGGCGGTATTATAGTAGAGATAGAAGATATTATATATGATTATAGTATGAAGAGGCTTTTAAATAATGTAAAAGATTCTCTTCTTGCAGAATAATTTTTAAGGAAATGTTTTATGAATATAAAAGCTAATGAAATTGCTGCTTTACTTAAAGAGGAGATAAAAAATTACAAAGCAGATTTTGCTCCTAATGAAGTGGGTGTTGTAGTTGAGGTTGGTGATGGTATAGCAAGGATAGTTGGACTTCCGCATATTATGGCTAACGAGATGATTAAATTTGAATGCGGTGCTATAGGAATAGCTTTTAACTTGGAAGAAGAAACTATTGGTGCTATTGTTTTAGGTGATTATGTCGGCATCAAAGAAGGAAGTAAGGTTAGCAGATTAAAAAGAATATTAGAAGTTCCTGTTGGAGAAGAGCTTTTAGGAAGAGTTGTCAATCCTTTGGGTGTACCTTTAGATGGTAAAGGTGATATTAATACAAGTAAAAGAAGAGTAATAGAATACCCTGCTCCAGGAATTGCAGATAGGCAGGCTGTAAAACAACCTCTTCAAACTGGTATAAAGGCAATAGATTCTATGACTCCTATAGGAAGAGGACAAAGACAGCTTATTATTGGGGACAGAAGCACTGGTAAAACTTCAATTGCTCTTGATACAATTATCAATCAAAAAGATACTGGGGTTATATGTGTATATGTAGCTATAGGTCAAAAGGCTTCTACTGTTGCGGGTGTTGTTGAAACTTTGAGACAGCATAGTGCTTTAGATTATACTATAGTGGTTGCGGCTACTGCTTCAGATTCTGCTCCGCTTTTATATATAGCTCCTTATGCTGGTTGTGCGATGGCAGAATATTTTATGTATGAAGAGAAAAAAGACACTCTCATAATATATGACGACTTATCTAAACAGGCTAATGCATACAGACAAATATCGCTTCTTCTTAGAAGACCTCCTGGAAGAGAGGCTTTTCCTGGTGACGTATTTTATTTGCATTCAAGATTATTGGAAAGAGCTTCAAAACTTAGCGATGAATTAGGCGGAGGCTCTCTAACTGCTTTGCCTATCATTGAAACTCAAGACAATGAAGTATCTGCATATATTCCTACAAACGTAATATCAATTACAGACGGACAGATATATTTGCTCCCAAGTTTGTTTATGAGCGGTGTTCGTCCTGCTATTGATGTTGGTATATCGGTTTCTCGTGTAGGCGGTAATGCTCAAACTAAGGCTATGAAAAAAGTTGCCGGTACTTTGAGGCTTGATTTGGCATCATATAGGTCTCTTGAGGCTTTCTCTCAGCTTGGTATAGGTCTTGATAAGGCTACTTTGGCTCAATTAGACAGAGGTGCTAAAATGGTTGAGCTTCTTAAACAAAAACAATACAGCCCAATACCTGTAGAAGAACAAGTTGTTATATTATTTGCTGCTACAAAGGGATTTTTGGATAATGTGGAATTGGAAAGAGTACCTGAGTTTGAGTGGCGACTTCTTCAATATATGAAAGCTGATAAACAGTATATATTAGATAGCATAAAAGAAAAAAAAGATATTGAAAATATTGAAGAACTCAGCAGCGTAATAGAAGAGTTTAAGGCTAAATTCTAATAGACAATAAAAGTTGTTTTTTAATATAACTGTACATAAAAATCAAAATCAATTAATGAGATTAATGAATCATCTTAAAAATGATTTTGATTTGTATGTGCATTATATAGATAAAAAATATATTTAGCCGCAAAATTGATGAAAATATTAATATATAAATAAGCTATGTAAAAGATTTAGAGGTGAAATAATATGGCAGAAAAACTTAATGTATTAAAAGCAAGAATTAAAGCCGTAACAAGCACACATAAAATCACTAAAACTATGGATATGATAGCCCGTTCTAAGACTGCTAAAATACTCGCAGTAGAGCAAGGTATGAGGCCTTATACACAAAAATTAAATAGAATAGTAGAAGAGCTTTCACATTCAGATATGGACCATTTACATCCCCTACTCTCTCCAAAAAAGACAATAAAAAATATTATATTATTTGTAATAACATCAAGCAGAGGGTTATGCGGTTCTTATAATACAAAAATATTAGATGAGGCAATGGAAAGAATTAGACACCATTATAGACATGGAAGAACTGTTGAGCTTCACGTATTGGGTAAAAAAGGAGAAGTATACTTTGAAAAGCAAAACATACCTATATCACGTAAATATCCCCGTATAGATGAAGAATCCACTTTTGATGATTGCGCTACTGTTGTACAGCGTTTCATGCATGATTATGCTATAGACAGTGCCTCTCGAGTAGAAGTTATATATACAAGATATTATACAAGAGTGGTTCATATACCTAAAATTAAAAGCTTAATACCTATGATTCCAGATGAAGAAGATATAGAAGGAAGAAAAATAAAAAAACAGCTTGATTATTTAATAGAGCCAAATAGAGAAGATGTATTAAAAGAGATTGTACCTTTAGCTATAACAACTTACTTTTACTTTATGATTACAAGTTCTTTTTTATCAGAAAATGCTGAGAGGGCTATCGCTATGAGAAATGCCACTGATAATGCAGAAAGACTACTTGAAGACTTAAAAAATAAAGCTAACAGAGCTAGACAAGAACATATTACTAATGAACTTCTTGATATTATAGGCGGTTCTGAAGCTATTAATTAATTAATTATATTATATAAAACTTTTAGTAATATATTATTTGTTTTACTATCTGATATTGTAACTCTTAAAAAATCTTTTAAGACATTACTCTCTTCATAGTTTTTTACATAAATATTGTTCTTTTTAAGTTCATCATATATATATTGAGAGTTTTTATTTGGGTGTTTTATAAGAAGAAAATTTGCTTTAGAAGGTAAAACCAAAAAACCTTCCTTACTTAATAAAATCTCCATTTTATCTCTTTCTAATATTATAGAACTTATATTTTTTATAGAAGTTTCTTTATCATTAATTGAAGCTATTGCTATTTTTTCTGATAATTTATTTATGCCGTATTTTTGTCTTATACAAGAAAACTTTTCTATATTAGTTTTATTTGATATCAAAAAGTTTATATTAAGTCCTGATAATGAATGAGAATGTGCTATAGAAGAGATTATAACTATATTATTATATTTCTCTATTAACCTCACAGCACTATCCCAAGCAAAACTTATATATGACTCATCTAATACATATATATTATTATTGTTTATATATTTTTCTATATTTTCTATATAAAGACCTGTTTCTGCATTTGGGTTGCTTGTTATTATTATGCTTTTTTTTATTTTTACTAAGGCATCTAAATCTATATTATAATCTTCTTTCACTTTAATAGTATCATAACTAATTTTTGAATACTCTAAAATATTTTTATATAAATCCCTATAAGGCTCTTGTAATAATATTTTTTTATTTTCAAATGAATTTAATATACAGTAAAAAGCCTCATACATTCCATTAACAGATATAATATTATCCTTATCAATATTAAGATTACTCGCCATAGCCAAATCCAATTCTTTGGCACTATAATCCGGGAAAAGCCTAAAAGATTCTATATCAAAACTTTCAAGCTCTTTTATAATATTTTTTGAAGGTTTATATGGATTTTCATTTTTATCTAATCTAATTTCTTTTATTTCTTTTTTCATAACCATTATTATATACTAAAAAGCATATAAAAACAAATTAGTGTAATAAATATTGTATTTGTTTCAAAATATTAATAAATGTTTGAAGCATCTTTATTTATAGTATTTTTAAATTTAATAATGCGGCTTTGCACCTATGAAACTTACCAGAAGGATAAAAACTTTAATGAAGTAGACAAAGCATAAACGGCAGAAAAAAGTTGAAAAAAAAAAAAATAACTTCTATCACACAATATAGTTGTTTAGGTATATATTAAAAAATATAAAAAAGGCAGACTAAATAGCCTGCCAATTATTTATATATTATTATTTTATTTATTAGAAGAATTATTTTTGCTTGTTGTATCCATTCCAGATATACTGTAGCGCATTTCAGTATCAGCCATAATGTTTTTCATATTATAATAGTCTAATACTCCAATATTTCCATTTTTTAAAGCCTCAGCAATAGCAAGCGGTAACTGACTTTCTGCCTCAACAACTTTAGCCTTCATCTCTTCAACTTGAGCTTTCATCTCTTGTTCACGAGCAATAGCCATAACGCGTCTCTCTTCAGCCTTAGCCTGAGCAATTTTCTTATCTGCCTCAGCTTGGTCAATTTGAAGAACAGCACCAATATTGCTTCCAACATCCACATCAGCAATATCTATAGAAAGTATCTCAAAAGCAGTGCCCGAATCAAGCCCCTTAGCAGAAACGACCTGTGATATTCTATCAGGATTTTCTAACACCTCTTTATGTGTAGCAGCACTGCCTATAGTAGTAACAATACCCTCGCCTACTCTCGCAATAATAGTCTCTTCTCCAGCACCTCCAACAAGTCTGTTAATGTTTGTTCTAACAGTAACCCTCGCAGTAGCTTTTACCTGTATACCGTCTTTAGCAACAGCAGCAATTAATGGCGTAGCAATAACTCTTGGAGAAACTGATGTTCTTATAGCATCAACTAAATCTCTTCCAGCTAAGTCTATAGCAGCAGCTCTCTCAAAACTTAAATCTAATGAAGCTTTATCAGCAGCAATCAAAGCATCAGCAACAGCAGTAGGATTACCCCCAGCTAAATAATGTGCCTCAAGTTCATTGCTGTTTATTTTTAATCCTGCCTTCCATAACTTAATTTGATTTAACACTATCAAAGAAGGATTAACTCTCCTCAAACGCATAGTAAGCAAAGTAATGATGCTAATTCTCACCCCAGAAAATAAAGCAGTAATCCATAAACCTAATGGGAAAAATCTAAAGAAAATAATTAAAAATATTACTATAATTATTATTCCAACAAACATAGGTGCTATTCCAGCCCCCCAAAATAAATCAAACATCATAATCTCCTTAATTTTATTTTGAATTTTATTTTTTAATTATGAACATAAGTTCCTATATTTTCGCCTTTAATAGCCTTTGTAATATTGCCCATCTTATTCATATTAAACACCCTAATAGGCATATTATTATCATTAGCCATAGCAAAAGCAGTCATATCCATAACGCGTAAGTTTTGATTAATAGCCTCTTTGAAAGTAATATCATCATACATAACAGCATCTTTATTGGTTTTAGGGTCTTTATTATAAACCCCATCAACATTAGTACCCTTTAATACAATAGAAGCACCAATCTCTAAAGCTCTCAATATAGAAGTGCTGTCTGTAGTAAAGTAAGGGTTAGATGTACCTCCTGCTATTATAAGCACATTGCCCCTTTCTAATATACGAATAGCCTTATCTCTTTCAAACCCCTCTATCATTCCTTCAATATTGAAAGCAGAAAGTATCTGTGTAGGAGTACCAGCAGCCATAAATCTGTCTTTCAAAGCAATGGCATTCATTATAGTAGCAAGCATACCCATAGAATCTGCAGTAGCTCTCACCATGCCTGTTTTGTTAGAAAGCTGCATCCCTCTAAATATGTTGCCTCCTCCCACAACAACAGCTATTTGAGTATTGTTTCCAGCCTCTTTCATCTCCATAGCTATTCTGTCTACAACATTATTATCTATACCATAGTCCTTTTCGCCAAGCAAAGCTTCACCTGATATTTTAAGAAGCACAGTTTGTTTCATAATACAATTTCCTCTTTTTGTATTTAAATTTATATGATTATACTTTATTTTTTTTCTATTATCAAGCAAAAAAGTTATTATAATTCAGGAGCATGATCGCCCTTATATTCTCCATCTGGGTGTTTGGTGCATTTTAATGAAGTGAGAAGCCTTATCGTTTTATACTGATAGCCGCAATATTTACAAGTATACATCTCTTTTTCTGCGCCTTCATAAAGCTTATGCCTATTTAAATAAGGTCCTTCCAAAGCTTTTTCGCATCTTTGAGACAATAGTTCATTTAAATTTTTAAAAGTTAAACCGCATCTCTCACAGTAGAGAGTCTGCCTGTTTTTAGACATAGATAAAATAAAAAAAACTGATAATATAAAAATAAATAATAATAATTTTGCTCTCATAAATTATTCTGATAAAATATCTTTATATTTAGAATCCTTAAACTCAATATAAGGCTTTGAGCTTAGCATATGTATAGCCGTGATGAGAGAATAACTAACCCAAGCCTTTTTTTCATCTGCCTTTGAGGAAGATGATTCATTTTTTTTAAGAAGTTCATTTAATGAGTTTGCTATATCATCAATATGCTCTTCAAAAAAATCCTCACACTCATCACAAGTATCCATTGTAGCCTGCCCAGCAACATCATCTATTTTCTTTCCGCACCATACACAATTAACTGCCATTATATACATACTCCTATTATATTAAGAAAGAATAATACTTAACATTACCCTCAACATCCATAGCCTCTATAGTGATAGATGATATATTTTCATCCTCTATAATGATAGTAAAACTTTCACTCATAGAATCCAATATACCATCATCCGGAACTATGTATAACCACTCATTACTAATAGCAGAATATCTTACTGTTTTCAAGAATGATAATTTGTCAGATAATTTAAATGTAATTTTTCTTACCTTTCCTTCAGAAACAGATTTAAAATCGAACAATTCAGGAGCTTCATTATCATATTTTATATTAAATATCTCAAGAGATTTTGTTTTAATATCTCCAGCCGGATTATCATATTTATCGCTCGCAGTTATTCTAAAGTCATAAATTCCAGAAGGAAGCAAATAAGACTTAAACTTATAATATTGATTTTCTATATTATCAGCAATAAGCTTATAATTTTTTTCACCTTTTAATCTATATTCTAAAGTATATGTCAATTTGTCTCCATTAGGGTCAGTCCCCTTCCAATATATCATAGCCTCATTTTCTTCTAATTGAGGAGTTTTAATTTCATCAGAATCATTTTGCTGTCTATAATATGTAGCCAAACCTCCATTAATAACATCAGGAGCTAAATTGTTCTCTACATAAGTAAAATCCATAGAGCTTAATATTGGGCTTATCTCTGGATTTGTAGTTTTCATTGTAACTTTGTATTGTACAAATCTTCCGTTAGGAGCTTCTATTTTGCCATTATCTTTTATAGGCTTAAACTCGCTCCAAGTCTCATCAACTCTTGCAACATTTCCGCTTCTCATCTCTATAGTAATGCTAGAACCGTCTGGAATAGTAGTTACAGCATTTAAACTTCCAAATCTGCTAAGTACTCTCAAATCTAAAGTATCGCTTGTAAAAGTGCCTTCTGTTGGATATTTATTGTCCATTTTGTATATTTCACCAGTCTTTGATATAGCAAAATAAAGTCCATTATCTGTAGCAGCAAAAGTTGATAATATTTTATTTCTTAAACCGCCTATATATGATAATAGACCGTCATTTCCATTTATTCTATAAACATCAGCAGAATCGCCTGTAACAAAATATATATTATTGTTATTGTCGCTGCTTAGAGCAAATACTAATGTTTGATTTAAGAAGAAAAGTCTCTGAACTGTGCCGTTTGTATCTGCTTTATATAGAGAATTTCTAAACTCTTTATCGCTGTCTTCTACTGTTTTTCCGCTGTCTATTATAGAAGGAAGTATTAAATATGACGGCTCTCTTGTAGCTGTACCAAAATATAAATTGCCTATATTATCCATAGTGATGGCATATACTTCATTTTGTGCTGTATCATAAAGCACATTATATGAAGGGTTTTCAACATTTGTAGATAAATCAATATATAATACAAGTCCCCTTCCAGCAGTTCCTACATATAATTTATTTTGATTTTTATCATAATATAATGACATAGCATGCTGTTCTTCTGTTTTTAATATTTCAGTAATCTTTCCATCATTAACAGATACTTTTAACACTCTTGCATTGTTTCCGCCTGCTGCTAAATATAAATTGCCGTTAGCATCAAATTTCATGTCCCATATATAAGTATCATCAACATCTTTAGCCCAAATCTCTTTTCCGTTACTGTCGTATTTCATAATTTTTGCATAAGGTCCAACTGCCGCATAAACATTACCAGCATCATCACTAATTACAGCAGTAAAAGCATTGTCATTATCAGATTTTACAAAAAGGCTGAAATTAGTTTCATTAGCATTTTTTTTATATAGTTCAGCACCACTTCCGCTTATAGCAGCATACATACTGCCGTCTTTAGCAGGATAGATTTTCCATATATATTTGCCGTCTATAGAACTTTCTTTTTCTATTAGAGGAGCTAAACTCAAAGAACCCTGCTCTGTAAGCATTATTCCATTATAAAGTCCATTATCATAAAACCCCTTTTTTGTGCTGGCATAATTTCTTGTTACAACAGCAAAAACATTAGAAGATGATAATATTAGTATAGTTTGCAGTATAAAAATTATCTTAGCGATTTTCATATTTTTTAGCCCCTTCAATTATTATATCTATTTTCATTAAACCAAGTATAGAATATGGCATATTATAATTTCCATTTATATCAGTAATAACAGCCGCCTTGTCTGACGTAGCGTCTTTTGCCATTACACCATATTTAGACATAGGAAGAGTTGGATAAGAATATTCCCCTATCTGAACTCCCCTCGATGATGAATACAGCCAAACCTTTAATGCCTTATCATCATAAGACTTGCTATAATATTTCATCACATCATCTAAACTTCTAATTTTATATTTATTAGGCATAAACAATTTTTGTGCATAAGCATATATATATTCATTGGCAGCATATATAGAATAAACATCTGTATTAAGATTAACAGGCAATTTTACAGGTATATCTACATAAGTTTTTTCTTTGCCGTAAGGAGTAACACCAACTCTTAAATGTATAGTCTCCCCTGCAACAGCTCTAGGCTCTAATAATGTAATATCATTAATAAAACCATATTCCAAATTGCTTCTTTTTACAGATAATTTGATAGATTTTATAGCTACCCTATTAAAGTTATTGTATATAAAGAAATCTATAGGAGCTACAAGCTGATTAATAGCCTCTCTAAAAGCATCTTTTGAAGAATAAGAAAGTATTCTCTCTTCTATTTTATAAGGCTCATCAAAATAATCAGTTTCAATCTCATAGCTTATGCTAAACACCCCTTCCTCTTCGCTTCCTGCAGTAGAACTAATAGCCTCATATATAGCCATAGAAAGAAGGTCTGAGAAATATGTAGGGTCATTTAATACTCTTAAATTAAAATCTCTGTTTAAGAAATTCTGGTCTTCAACTTTAAGACTAACAGGTATCATAGTATCTTCAGGCACCTCACCATATACTCCAGACACCCCAAAAGTGCCGTCATAAACAGTATAACCCAAATAATTAGAATAAGCAGCACCTATCTTAAAAGAAGAAGCAACAGAAGCCACTATATGATTAATATAAGCCCTTGAAACAGGAGCTCTCAAATGCCCTTTGCCCCACATAGAGTGCCCAAAAAGCAAAAACTTCTCATCATCAGTATGCGAAACAGTACCAACTCCAGCTATAGATAAATCCCCATCAACCAAAACTATAGCAACAGAATCCCCAAACAAAAACTTACTGCTTTGATTAGTGTCAGATACAGTTCCTCCAGCTTGCATAGGGTAAAAACCCATCTCTTTAAACTTTGAAGAATATTCATTAAAAGAATTAGCATTAAACCCAGAAAACATTAAAGGAGTCTGTAAAGCATTTCCAGCCTTTAATCCTGTAGGTCTCATATTAGTGTCATTATATAATTTATACATCTCTTCTATAGGAGTAACACCCGCAATAGGGTCTTTAGAATAATTCCAACCAAAAGCCAAAGCACCTGCTATTTTACCGTCAAAATATATAGGAGAACCGCTCATTCCTGCAACAGTTCCGGAATGCTCTAAATTAAGCCCCTCTAACTGTATAAGTATAGCGTCGCTTCCATTCCACATTTTTCTTAATACAGATATTACTTTTACTTTAAATGGCTCCACATTTGTACCATGTATTACAGTATAGCCCACTCCTTCCATACCCTCTTTTATTTCACTCATAGGTATCACCTCTGGATTATCCGGAGGCATAGGTGGGAGCTCTTCTTGTGCGAATAATAAATTAACTGATAGTATAAAAATTATAAATGCTATTTTTCTCATAATGCCCATATCTAATTTGAATTTTATAAATAATAATAACCTATATTTTACATAATAATAAAAAATTATATAATAGTTTTTTATTTTATACAAACACTTTTAAACATAATAAAACTGCTTGACTTAGTTATAAATGTTGTTTATCATTATAGCATTAAAAAATTATATTATATATAGTAAATAATTTTTTACTTTATATATTAGGAGTAAAATTATGGCAAGAGTAAAATTTGTAGAATATGAAGAAGCACAAGGCAAAGTAAAAGAAGCTTTTGATTATCATATTAAAAAAAGCGGAAGCATTACAAATATGAAAAAAGCACTTCTTAATGATTATGTTACTTATGATACTATGATGGGTTGGTATACTTCTTATGACAGACTTGTTGAAGTTGTAGGAGAGAGAGCTGCTATGATATTATCACATTCAGTTTCTACTACTAATGGATGTATATTATGTTCATTATTTTTTATAAGAGATTTGAAAGCTATAGGAGACGACCCTAAAAATCTTAAACTTACTGAAAAAGAAGAGTTATTATCAGAATTAGGAAAGCAAATGGTAAAAGACCCTAATGGTGTTACTGATGAGTTTATGGCTAAATTAAAAAAATATTTCAACGACCAAGAAATAGTTGTTATAGTTGGATTTGTTGCTTGGATGATAGCTTATAATATTTTTAACTCTACACTTGAAATAGATTTAGATGAATCTTTAATACCTATAAAAGGCGAGTTTGAAAAAGAAACTTGGAGAGCTAAGAATAATTAATTTTATTTTTTTGAAATTAAATAACAAGAGATTTTATTAATAACTCTTGTTATTTTTTTGTATACAATTAAAAAAATATTTTCTGGAAATACAAATGGTAAGCATAATCATCACAACAAGAAACTCTGAAAACTTTATTGCAGATTGCATAAATGCTGTAAAGAACTCTAATTATAAAGACACAGAAATAATATTAGTAGACAATAATTCAACCGACAAAACAGTAGAAATAGCAAAAGGATTAGGAGCAAAAACTTTTATTAAAGGTCCTGAACGCTCTGCTCAAAGAAACTATGGGGCTGAAATGTCGTCTGGAGAAATAATAGGCTTTTTAGATGTTGATATGACTTTGTCAGAAAATGTTATATCAGAATGCTTAGAAGTTTTTAATAGCAACAAAAATATTCAAGCTTTGTATATACCAGAAAAAATATATGGAAGCAGTTTTTTTAATAGAGTAAGAAGTTTTGAACGCTCTTTTTATGATGCCACTGTAATAGATGCTGTTCGTTTTTTTAGAAGAGAGGCTTTTATAAAAATAGGAGGCTTCGATTCAAATTTAAACGGTACTGAAGATTGGGATATTGACAGGCGTATAAAACAAATAGGAGATGTTGATATAATAAAATCTCCGCTATATCATCATGAAACTAATACTCTTAAACAATATATAGTAAAAAAAAGCTACTATGCCTCAAATTTTAACAATTACTTTAATAAATGGGGACATGATGAAACAACCAAAAAACAGTTTGGATTATTTTATCGTTATATAGGAGTATACATAGAAAAAGGCAAATGGAAAAAATTGCTGCTTCACCCTATTTATACAATATCTATGTATTTTTTGAGATTTCTAATTGGAATAGTTTATATATTATCAAAATTCAATATATCAAAAAAAGAAAATGTTTATAAGGATAAAAGATGTTAAACGTAAATAATAAAAAATTATTAATAATACTCTCTGTAATAGCAATCATCATTGGAATATTTTTAAGATTATATATATATAATAAATCTATAATTGGATATCCGCCTAGTTTAGATTATGAATATCAATTTTACCATTTACAAAAATATATTAATGAAAAACAGTTTCCTATAGAGGGAGCATTTTTAATTAGTCCGCCAAATGCAAATTATTATTCAGAAGAAGTTTCAAGAGTACCGGGAGGATATTTCCATATAGCATATATGGTTAAATATTTTTTAGGGGGAAGTAGTTATGAGGGAGCAAGGTTTGTTAATTTAATCACTTCTATGTTAGTAAGTGTTATATTTTTTATTTGGCTTTATAAGAGATTCTCATTTCAAACATTTGCTGTAATGATAGCTCTAATGTCAGTGAATGTATATTTTTTGTATACAGGAAATGAAGTATATAACCCTAATAATCCTCTTATATTATCATTTATATTTTTGCCGGTACTCTATGAGTATTTATATAATGATAAAAAATTCATATATGCTGTTTTATTATTTCCTATATTAGCATTATCAGCACAATGCCACTTTTCTAATTTCTTTTCTATAATACCATCTCTAATAGTATTTTTAATCATTAGATGGAATAAAGAAACTAAAAAAAATATAGTACCATTATCAATTGGAGTATTTATATCTTTTCTAACATATCTGCCATATTTAATATATCAATTCCAAAATGAATTCATAAGTATAAAAAAAATATTAAATACTAAATCATATTTAGATAATATATACTCTATACAGCCCCCACAAATTTATTCTATACTTCTATTCACAACTAATGAATCTGGAGGTAAATATACTAATGGAATAAAAGATATAATAAATGCATATTTTGGAAGCAATCCTTTATATGTTTTTACTTTTATATTTTACATATTATCATTCGTATTTGCATTAACTGCTTTGATTTATGCTTATAAACATTTCTTTACTAAAAAAATGGTTACAGATGATAATAAAAAAACAAATGCATTAAAAGATTTATTATTTTTCTATATTGTATATATATTATCTACTATAGTATTTTATATGATAGCTAGTATTGCCGGAGGAGGAAGACCTCATTATTTTTATTCATCATTTACTTTGGGATTCGTACCTATACTATACTTTATAGAAAATATAAATTATATCAAATCAAAATACATTAATTATATAACGCTATATGCTTTTTTAAATATAATAGCTATAGTTATATACAAAATATAAATTTATGGATAAAAAAATGTTAAACTTAAACAATAAAAAATTATTAATAATTCTTTCTGCAGTAGTAATTATAACAGGAATATTTTTAAGATTTCATATATATAATAACACTATTTTAGGAGAGCCTCCAAGATTAGATGAACAATATCAATTTTATCAGCTAAAAAAACATATTGCAGAAAAAAGATTTCCTATAGAAGGTGTTTTTCTTAACACTCCTGATACCTATGATAGTGAAGATGAAGCAAGAGTTCCGGGAGGATATTTTTATTTAACATATATGCTTAAATATTTAATCGGAGGACAAACTTATGAAGGAGCAAGACTTGTTAATTTAATTACTTCAATACTCGTAAGCATTATATTTTTTGTCTGGCTTTATAGAAGATTTAATATCACAACTTCTTTTATAATATTAGCATTAATGTCTGTTAATGTGTATTTTTTACAAGCAGGAAATAATATATATAATCCGCATAATCCTTTAATACTATCTTTTATTTTTATACCTATACTTTATGAATATTTATATAACGATAAAAAATTCATATATGCTGTTTTATTATTTCCTATATTGGCATTATCAGCACAATGCCACTTTTCTAATTTCTTTTCTATAATACCATCTCTAATAGTATTTTTAATCATTAGATGGAATAAAGAAACTAAAAAAAATATAGTACCATTATCAATTGGAGTATTTATATCTTTTCTAACATATTTGCCATATTTAATATATCAATTCCAAAATAATTTTGAAAGTTTATCAAAAATACTATATAGAAAAGCTGAACTTGATACTCATTATGTAATACAGCCCCCTCAAATATATTCTGTATTTCTATTTACTACAAATGAAGCTGGATATAAATATGTAAATGGAATAAAAGACATTATAAATTCTTATTTTGGAACTAATCCATTATATATTTTTACATTTATATTCTATATATTATCTATTTTAATAGCATTATTTATATTAATTTATAGCTATAAACATTTTTTCACTAAAAAAATGATAACAAATGATATAAAAGAAACTAATGCATTAAAAGATTTATTATTTTTCTATATTGTATATATATTATCTACGATAGTATTTTATATGATTGGAGGCATAGCTGGAGGCGGAAGACCTCATTATTTCTATTCATCTTTCACATTAGGTTTTATTCCTTTTATTTATTTTATAGAAAATATTACATATACAAAACCTAAATATGTTAATTATTTTTGCTTATATGCAATATTAAACATTATAGCAATAGTTATATATAATTATTAATAGTATATATTATTATAAAAATACTAATAACACATAACTTTTTACCTAAAGCAAATTGTTGGGTTATATAAGTATAACTAAAAGATAAGTAATTATTCATTATTATCAGACTCCTAACACTATTATGAAGGGCTTGTGAAAAATCGCAAGCCCCAATTTTTTATAGGATTTTTTTATAATATTTTACTATTTTTATTATAATATGTTTATATTAATAGCACAAAAGTCATTTGTTGCACTCTTAAGATATATATACAAACCCATTACTTTCACTCTATAGGTTCTCTATAGAGTGTTTTTTTATTTAAAATAAGAACTTTTTTATATAACAAATTTATTTTGAAAAAGTAAGCTCTTCAAAAGAAGCCATATCCAAAAGTTCATAATGATACCCCTGCTCTGTAAGAAATAATTGTCTCTTATGAGAAAAATCTTCTTCTTTTGTGTCGCTTGTGATAACCGAAAAGAAATAGCTTTTATTTTCACCTTTTTTCGGACGAAGAACACGTCCTAACCTTTGAGCTTCTTCTTGCCTTGAGCCAAAAGTACCAGATATTTGTATTAACACATTGGCATCAGGCAAATCAACTGCCAAATTAGCCACTTTACTCACTATAAGTATTTTTATCTCACCTGATTTAAACTTCTTATAAATTTCATCTCTTTCAGCCTGAGGGGTCTTACCTGTAATAATAGTATATCCAGTTTGTCTTTTCATCTCATTAAGTTGGTCTAAATATTGTCCTATAATAAGTATATTTTTTCCTTCAAGTTTTTTAATGATTTTTTTTACTATTTCATATTTAAGTATATTTTCGCTTGCAATCCTAAACTTTACTTTATCGCTTGACACAACATAATCTGCCCTTTGAGTATTATCAAGAGGTATTCGCAAATCATAACAATAAGCCTCAGCAATAAACTTCTTCTCTTCAAGTTCTCTCCAAGGCATATCAAATTTCTTTGGTCCAATTAAACAAAATACATCTTTTTCAAGACCATCTTCACGCACCAATGTAGCAGTAAGTCCAAGCCTTCTCATACTCTGAATCTCACTAGTAAGCTTTATTATAGGAGCAGGAAGCAAATGAACCTCATCATATATTATAAGCCCCCAATTATGCTTGAAAAATAATTCAAAATGCACAAAAGGAGATTCTTTGTCTTTTCTATATGTAAGTATTTTGTATGTAGCTATTGTTATAGGTTTTATTTCTTTGTTAAGTCCATTATATTCGCCTATATCTTCTTTTGGTATATCTGTTTTATCTAATATCTCATCTCTCCACTGTCTGCAAGCTGTAACTCCTGTAACTATTATAAGAGTTTTTGTCTGCATCTTACTCATAGCAGCTATTCCGACAACAGTCTTACCAGTACCGCAAGGCAAAGCTATAACACCAGCTCCGCCCTCAGGCCTTCCATTTGCATAAAAAGCTTCTATCGCATTTAATTGATACTCTCTCAAAGAAAAATCTTCGCCATTAGATAAAAGCTTATTACGTAAATTAAAATGATACTCTTCACCTGTTTTATAACCCGCTAAATCTTCTACAGGATAGCCTATATTTATAAGAGCTAATTTTATATGACCTCTGTAAATTGGGTCTATCTCTATTTTATTGTCATTAACTTCTCTTTTAATATATTTTACCATTGCTTTATAATGCAGTACTTCTTCTATAATGCTTTCATCATCGCTTACAAGATAATATTTATCATCATCTTCTTTAATAATCTTTATTCTTCCATATTTTGATATGCTACTTTCTATTTGTTTTACAATGTTTTTTGGTATATCATAAGAAGAATATTTCTTTAAAAAATCTATTATAGACTCGGCAGTGTAATTCAAACTAGCAGCATTCCATAATGATACTAATGTAATTCTATATGTATGAATATATTCAGGACTCTTTACAAGCTCTGCAAATACAAGCAAAAAATTTCTTATTTCTTCAAAATGCTCTGTACTTACATCTAATAAAATAGTACCATCGCCCTGAACTATGATAGGAGCATTATTATTCAATGTTTTTTCCTTAAAAATTAATAAAAAATTAATATATATTATTTTCTATAAGAGTGATAGTTTCATTAAATATATTAAAATATTCTGTATTATTAGTATTGTTGTTTACCCAAGTTCTTAATACATTAATAGCTTTAGTTTTATCATTTTGTTTTCTATATACATCAGATAATGTTAAAGTTGCTTGAGGAGTTAAATAATTTTTAGGATATGCTTTAGTAAAGTTTTCTAAAACAGTTGCAGCCTCTGCATAATTAGTTTGCTCTATTAATACATTAGCTAAATTGTATGAAGCTGCCGGCTGCAAGTAAAAACCTCTATGGTTTGCTACTTCCTGATAATATTTTTTAGCTTCGTTATAATTAGCAACATCAAAATAAAGCCCACCCAAAGTGAAAGCTGCTCTAAGTTTTAGAGTCTTACCTTTAGCATCGTTATAAGTTTTTTGAACTCTTGTAGTAATATCTACTATTAAAGCGGGGTTATTTAATTGTTCTTGAGGAATATTTGCTGTTTGATACATGCCGTATAATGCCAAAGCCTCTTCAAAATTTGCTGCTGTTTCTTTATCTGCATTTTCTATATTCATATTATAAATTAAAATACCAGCTATAATTGCTATTATCAATATAAAACCAGATATGAATATTATTTTATTGTTATACACATAAGTAAATATTAATTCCGCATTTTTTTGAAGTTTATTAGTAGTAGTATTTTCAGACATAATATCCTCTTAATTAGTTTAATTATTTTTAGTATTTAATTATAATAGTAAAAGCGAAAAAATCAAGCATTTATTTTCAATATTTATTATAGTTATTAGAATGTATTTTAGTGATATTTGACCTTTTTTGTGATAATAGTATCGTTAAAACAAAATAGCATTTGACATATAAAAAAATATTGATAATATTATATTATATCAAAAAAATTGGAGTTTTATATATGAAGGATAAACTTTTTGGAGTATTGCAAAGAGTAGGAAGGTCATTTATGCTTCCTATAGCTGTGCTTCCTGTGGCAGGGCTCTTTTTGGGTATAGGTAGTTCTCTTACAAACACTACTATGCTTGAAACCTATAATCTCATGGGAATTTTAGGACCGGGTACTATTGCTTATGATATATTATCAGTATTAAGCGAGGCTGGTAATATTATATTTGGAAACTTGCCTATTATATTTGCTATGAGTGTAGCTATTGGTATGGCAAAGAAAGAAAAAGAGGTTGCTGCTTTATCTGGAGCCATAGCATTTTTTGTAATGCATGCTTCTATTGGTAAGATGATAACAGTTATGGGCGGAGCTGATAAATTATTGGCTGGTTCTACTACTAATGTTGTTGGTATATTATCACTTCAAATGGGTGTATTCGGCGGTATAATAGTGGGACTTGGAGTAGCTGCTTTGCATAACAAATTCTATACTATAGAGCTTCCTCAAGTATTATCATTCTTCGGCGGTACAAGATTTGTGCCTATAATATCTGCTATTACTTTTTTGGTAGTAGGTATATTAATGTATTTTGTATGGCCTCCTATACAGGTTGTAATGAATAAACTCGGCGATTTAATAGCTGGTTCTGGTTATATTGGTACTTTATTCTATGGTATCATAGAAAGAGCATTAATACCTTTCGGTCTTCACCATGTATTCTATACACCTTTATGGCAAACTTCACTCGGCGGAACTATGGTAATAGACGGCAATTTAGTAGAAGGCGCGCAAAACATATTCTTTGCTCAATTAGGCTCTCCTACTACAACTGCATTCAGTGTTGAAGCTACTCGTTTTATGACTGGTAAATTCCCATTCATGATATTTGGTTTACCAGGTGCAGCTTTAGCAATGTATAAAACTTCAAGAGTTGAAAAGAAACAAGTTGTAGGTGCTTTGCTTTTCTCTGCTGCTTTAACTGCTATGATTACAGGTATTACTGAACCTATAGAGTTTACATTCCTTTTTGTAGCTCCAATATTCTATGCTATACACTGTGTACTTGCTGGTATATCTTTTATGCTTATGCATATACTTCATGTTACAGTTGGTATGACATTCTCAGGCGGTTTAATTGACTTGCTTTTATTTGGTGTAATACAAGGTAATGCTAAAACTAATTGGGTTTGGATTGTAGTAGTTGGTGCTGTTTATTTCTTTATTTATTATTTCTTATTCTCTGCTTTGATTAAGAAATTTGACTGGAAAACACCTGGAAGAGAGCCAGACAGTGAAGAGCCTAAACTTTATAGAAGAGCAGATGTTGTTGCTGCTAAGGCTGCTGCAAGCGGAGAGAAAGTTGATACCAACCCTCTATTCCAATACGAAGAAGCTCCTTTAATAACTGCTGGACTTGGCGGTAAGAAAAACATTAGCGATGTTGATTGCTGTGCTACAAGACTTCGTGTAACAGTGTTTGACCCTTCAAAAGTTGTTGATGCTACATTAAAAGCTAGCGGTGCTGCTGGAATCATTAAAAAAGGTAATGGTATACAAGTTATATACGGACCTAAAGTTACAGTAATAAAATCAAGACTTGAAGAATATTTGAATGACCCTATAAGCGACAATGAGAATAACGAAAATAATGCTGCTGTATCTTCTAATAAAAACAATGCAGATGAACCTCAAAAGCAAGAATCTGCAGCTTCTAACAGTAATGAACTTGTTGATACTGTTTATGCTCCTATTAAAGGAAGTATTGTTAAACTTGAAGATGTTAAAGATGAAGCATTTTCTTCTGGTGCTATGGGCAAAGGTATTGCTATTGACCCAGCTGAAGGCAAAGTATATGCTCCTTTTGACGGAATAATAGAAACTGCTTTCCCTACAAAACATGCTATTGGTCTTACTTCTGATAAAGGCGTTGAGTTGTTAATCCACATAGGTATGGATACTGTTAAACTCAATGGTGAGCATTTTACTTCACATATTGAAGATGGTCAGAAGATTAAAAAAGGCGATTTATTATTAGAGTTTAACATTGAGGGAATAAAATCTGCAGGATACCCTACAGTTACTCCTGTAATTATTACTAACTCTGATGATTATGCTAATATAGAGCCAACATCAAGTGGTAGTGTAAATGCTTTAGACAAACTCATTGATGTTAATAAATAATAGATAACTAATAAAAAATAATTATAAAGGGGCTTAATTTTTTAAGCTCCTTTTTTAAAATTACTCTTGCCAAAAAATTAAATTAGTCATTTAACTAAATAAACATATTTTTTAAAATAGAAAACTTTTTCAAAAACAAAGCATCATCTAATATTTATAAGCAAAACAAAAAATAGTTATTGATTATTTATATATATTATGTTAATATAATTATGTTAATATAATTATGATAACTAAAGATAACTACCTTAAAAATAACCTGATAGCCTATATCGGTAATAAAAGAAGACTTCTGCCCTTTATAGAAAATGCATTTTTAAATATTTTAGAAGAAGATAAAAATATAAAAACTGCATTAGATTTGTTTGCTGGAAGCGGAAGCGTGTCAAGACTTTTAAAAACTCTTAATCTTAAAGTATATTCAAATGATTGGGAGTATTATTCATATATATTAAACTACGCACATATATGCATAAACGAAAAAGATGTAAATAATATGTTTAAGCATACAGGAGGCGTTGAAAATACTATTAACATAATAAATAACATAGAAACTATTAACAATAAAGACAGATACATTTCAAAATATTATGCTCCTTTAGATGACAATAATCCAGATTTAAAAAACGAAAGATTATTCTACACTCAATACAATGCCACAAGAATAGATATAATAAGACATAACATAGAAGAACTTTACAAAAACAAAGCAATAAATAAAAAAGAATATTATTATCTATTAGCCTCTATAATATATGAAGGAGCAACACACACAAACACATCAGGCGTATTCAAAGCTTTTCACTGCGGTTTTGGAGGAAGAAACAAAGATGCTTTACAAAGAATACTTTCACCAATATCATTAAAAGAGCTTTCTCTATACGACGGAATTAAAGGCGAAGTAAGTATGCTTGATGCAAATGAATATGTATTAAAAAATAAAGATAAGCATTTTGATTTAGTTTATTTAGACCCGCCTTACAATCAGCATCAATATGGAAGTAATTATCATTTATTAAACACAATAGCATTATGGGACAAACCTGCAATAAATAGAGAAATATATATAAACGGCAAAAAAACAGATAAAGGCGGTATAAGAAAAGATTGGGTTAAAACAAAATCTGATTACTGCTATAAAAAAACAGCAAAAGATGCATTTAAAAATCTAATAGATAATATAAATGCAAGTCATATAGTATTGAGTTATTCTACAGACGGTATAATAGACTATGATGATTTAATTTCAATATTAGAAAGCAAGGGAAAATTAAAAATAGTAACTTCAGAATATACAAAATATAGAGGAGCAAAACGTTCTGTAATAAATAAAACTAAAAATGTAGAATATTTATTTATAGTTAACACTAAAAAAAATAATGTAAACACTAAAAATAATAATAATATCAAATACATTGAAAATATAAGATTAAAATTAAATAACCCTGTAGATACCATAAAAGATAATTTAGTGTTTGAAAATAAAAAAGAAGGAAATATTATATTAAAATTAGAATATACAACACATATAATAAATCAAGAAGAAATATGCCAAACATTAAAAAATAAATCACTTGAATATATAAAATTGTTTTCAGAGTTTTTAAATAAGCATATAAAAGAAAATAATATAGAAGCTTTAAAAATATATTTATCACACTTAAAAAATGCAATACTAATAAACGATAAAAAACTAATAAAATATTTTTCAAACCATATACTAACAATATATACAAGGCTATGTTCAAAAAGGTCTAATGAATATATAGTTGATATTACAAATGAAATATTAAACATCATATCCTACTATAAACTTGATGATATAATATATATAGACAAAATAAAAAAGAGAATAGTTTATAATATATCACATTCAGAGATATCAGAAGAAAATAAAAATAATATATTAGTAAAACTATAGTAAATATTATGGTTCTTTTGATTATTTTATATCAATACTATATATAAACAACTATATTTTTTATAGAAGTTTTTTCAACTTTTTCCCGTAGCAAAAAGTTGCAAAAAATACAAGTGCTTTTTTATATGTTTGGAATATGAATAAAATATAAGGCAATACCTCTTTTTAAGCTAGAAATGCAGTTCTTTTGGTTCTTTTATACCAATAAAAGAACTGGGGGTGTGTACCCTATGGGCACGCTTCGCAGGGGGCAAAGCCACCACAATTAAAATACTTTTATAAATAATTTTCTCAAATAGTTATAAAAAGAATACTATTAATAAAACTATAGTTTTAATTCCTTATGCTAAACTCGCATCCGCAGTAATGCTGTCTATAAAGTCCTGCCTCATTAGCTATTATATTAGTCTTTTTAAAGCCGTCTTTTTTCTTGAAATCTATATGCAAATATTCTATATTATCATATTTAGAAGCAATGCTGTTTCCTATCATCTCTATAGCCTTGCTGTCTTTATGAGGGCTCACACTCATAACAGTAGTAACATATTTTGCATTAATACTATCGGCATATTCAAAAGCCTTAGCTATTCTATGCTTAAAACAAATATTGCATCTCGCACCCTTTTCAGGTTCATTCTCAAAACCCTTTATATCATTATACCAATCTTTTACATACTTCTCATTTTCTTCTATATGTATCTCTATATTATTATCCTTAGTAAATTTTATAAACTCATCTCTTCGTCTGTTATACTCTTCTATAGGATAAATATTAGGGTTATAAAAATAAAAAACCGTATCATAATCTTCAAGTAAAGTCCTAGGATAACACATACAAACAGCACAGCATGTATGAACAACTAATTTATCTTTCATTTTTTAATTGCACCAATTATTTATTACTATCTCTCTATAACACTTTTATCTCTTGTTGGCTTTTAAATTAATGGTCTTGTCATCAAAACTGTTTATAATTATTTGATAGCCCATATTCTTTGCCTTAGCATTAATATCAACGGCTAAATCTCTGCTGCTTCCAACATACTGCACAACATATCTTGATGAATCTCCGCTTATTCCTCTATTATAAACACTTTTAAGATTTTCTATATTTTTCTTAAGAGCTTCTTCAAAACCTATAGAATCATTAAAATCAAGCCCTGTAACATATATAGTATATTCAGTACCATTTTGAACTTCACTCTGCCACTTATTTACTATTTGATTAATAAAATCTTCAGAAATAGAATCAGCTGATTTTACCAAAGCAATAGAATGAGCATCTTTTTCGCTTCCGCCTACCCCTCCAGCCTGATGAGTAGCACGAGCTATAGTACTATAATCAGATACATTCACAGCAGTAATGGCAACATCACTTCTATAGCTTTTTAAAGCAGTCCCCTGTATAGTGGTAAAATATGCAGCATCAGCCTTGCCAAGTATAGCAATTTGAGCACCTGTAGCTTCTGCTATTTTTTTTACAGTAGAAGATGAATTGTCAGAATAGCTAATATTCTCACTTCTTACAACATTTCTTAAAGAACTTGCACTTACAAATTTAAAACCCTTATCACTCATATTTTTTTCAAGTTCTACATTAAATGCATCGCTTAATTCGCCATTATCATCAGTAACAAGCACAACTATTAAAGGCATATTCTTCCTATCCAACAATATACCCATAGCCTGCAAATTATCCTGAAGCATATCAACTCCAACAACCGCCTCAATTTTTGCATACCATACAGATGAGCTTTTTGTAATAGAAAGTACTTTATAAGAAGAAATATATCCAGTGGTGTTATCATATATTTTAGAGCTTATGAGTTTATTATTTTCAACTAAAGTAGTACCATTAACTATAGAACCAACAGCTTGTTCAACAGCATTTCTTTTAGCACTTTCTAAAGCCCTATCTATAGCATTAGCCTCGCCTCTGTTATCAGAAGAAGCAAAACCTTCTGCTACTATCTTTGTAGTTTTGCCGCCTTTAAAATCTGGGTTCTTCCAATTATTAATAACACCTATCTCACCAGTATCCTCTCCTATAAGAACTCCGCTTTGCGTACTCTTTGAAGTGGTTGCACATGAGATAAAAAACAACATTAAAAACATTGCTAAAAATAATTTATATAATTTCTTCATAAAACTCATAAACCTAAAAAATATTTTTCTAATAAATATATATTATAATCAAAGCCTTATTTTTTCAAGCAATAATAATTTACAAAAATTTAAAACATTATATATATTCAATAGTGAAATTTAAAATAAAATCCAAATTAAATATTGTTGACTAAAAAACTACTTGATTATACTATATAATAAAGGCTTAATCTAAAATGAATAGTAAAATTAAAAATATACCAACCTTCTGGAAACTATTTCCACTTATTTTTATACTTATCACTGTTTTAATATTCACTGTAAAATATGGAGTTCCAATAGAGTTCTTGCTTACAATAGGAACATTAATAGCATGCATAACTGCATATTTTGCAGGATATAAATGGAAAGACATGGAAAATGCTTTCATAAAAAAAATTGTTGATACTTGGCTTGGTGTACTTATATTTATATTAATAGGTATAGTAGTAGGCTCTTGGGTATATTCTGGGACTGTGCCTATGCTAATATACTATGGCATAAAACTTATTCACCCATCTTTTATACCCGTAATGGCATTTATTGTAACATCATTTCTTTCTATATTTACAGGCACTTCTTGGGGTTCTGCTTCTACTGCTGGTGTTGCATTCATTGGTATTGCTCAGGCTACAAATACACCTCTTCCATTGGTTGCTGGTGCTGTTATAAGCGGGGCGTATCTTGGTGATAAAAACTCTCCTATATCTGACACCACTGTTTTAGCGGCTCTCGGTGCTGGCACTACTTTACAAAATCATATAAAAACTATGCTCGTGAACACTATTCCATCTGCAATACTTGCCGCTGTAGTTTTTACAATATTAGGCTTTAATGCAGCTCCAATTAATTCTGATATTCTAAACCTAAAAGAAGCAAGTGATATATTAACTTCATTAGAAAATATTTATAATTTCAATATATTATTACTTATTCCTCCTATATTTGTACTTATTGCAAGCGTAAAGGGGGTTAATCCTGTAATCACCATGTTTATAGGAAGTTTGCTTGCGATAATATTAGGAGCTTTTATTCAAAACTTTGGTTTTATTAATGCTATGAAATCATTTGTAACAGGGTTTAATATATCAATGTCCCCTACGGTTAGCCCTGAAAGCATACCTCAAAACCTTCATAGCCTATTAAACCGAGGCGGTATGATAAGCACTATGCCTAGTGTATTGTTTTTAATATTAGCACTAACCTACGGAGCTATGCTTGAACTTTTGGGTACTTTTCAAACCTTAATAACATTGTTAATAAAAATAACCAAAGGAAGAAGAAGTTTAATATTTATCACATGGCTTACAACATTCACTATAAACTCAGCATTAAGCAGTTTACAATTTACTTTCTTAACTTTGGGAAATGTGCTTCAAACAGTATACGATAAATATAACATCAACAGAGGCGTACTATCAAGAACTATGGAAGAAGGAGGAACACTTACTGAAGTTCTGCTTCCATGGACAATCACAGGTGTTTATATGACCACTATACTTGGAGTGCATACTTTGGAATATATGCCTTATTCGTTTTTTAATTTAATAAGTATATGTATCTCATTTATCTATATGCTCACGCTCCCGAAATTTGCTGTGGGTATAAAAAATTAAAATAATTGCTTTTTTTTATATATCAAATTATTATAAAAATTAATATTTAATATTAGGTTTTTATTATGATATATGATTACATAAAGAATAATTATTTTTCTGACAGAGTTTTAAATTATGATATAAAAAAATATTTTAATGATGATGATAATTGTAAAAAATCATTCGATTATATAAAAGAATTATATAAAAAATATGATTTAAAAAAATTGAATGAAAGCCAATTAGAAGATGAGTTTATAAAGCCTATATTAACAAATGCATTTGAATATAAATATATAAATCAAAAGGTAATAATAATACATGGCGAAGAAATGAAGCCTGATTATATTTTATTTTCTGATGATAATATAAAAAATAATTATATTAATAGTGAAAATATAGAAGATATATTATCTGTGTTTGAGGCTAAAAGCTGGGGATTAGATTTGGACAGTAAAAAAATAAAAGAATCTCCTCACAGACAGCTTGTAAGATATAATTTATTTTTGGGAATAAGATACGGAATATTATCAAATGGTAAAGAATGGAGACTTTATGATTTGAAAGATAAAAAATCTGAAAAAGTATTCTTTGAAATAAATTTAGAAAATATTATTAATAATGATGATTATGAGGCATTTGAATATTTTTATTATATATTTAGAAAAAAATTCTTTGTTTTGGAAGATAAAGAAACTCAAAGTAATGCACAAAAAATAGCAGCCGTAAACGAAGAAATTATTAACGAAATAGAAGAAGATTTAAAAAATGTTATTTACGGAAATAATTCTATAATAGAAAAAATAGGTCAGGTATTATATAAAGCGTACCCAAATGAAAGTTTAGATAATCTATTTAATCATTCTATTATGATGGCTTACAGATTATTATTTATAGCATACTTTGAAACTAAATATGAAAGCCAATTATTTGCAGAACATGAGCATTATAAATCAAAAGCTCTATTTACATTATATAAAAGATTAGAAAGTCATTATAGCGGAGAAAAAATAGATGACAAATTAAAAGCATATCAGGAATTATGTGAATTATTTGAAATATTGGATAAAGGAAGCATACCTTTTCATATACCTCTTTTAAATGGAGGGCTTTTTGATGTCAATAAAGCTCCTTTACTTGAATATAAAAAAAATAAAAACCTATTTACTAATGATGATGTATATAATATATTAAAAGAACTTCTTCAGATAAGAGATGATAAAAATAAAATTAATATAAGAAACTTTTCAATAATGTCGGTTACTCATATAGGTAATATTTATGAGGGACTTCTTCAATATACATTCAGACATGCTGCAGATAAAAAATATTACTTAGAATACAGAGAAAATAAAGAAAAAAATCTGGATATTTTGAGATATATGATTATGAAGAAATAAAAAATAATAAAAACATAGAAATAGATATTGAAAGAGAAATAAGCCCTAACAGCATATATTTAGTTAATAGCTCCAACAGCAGAAAAATGAGTGCGAGTTATTATACTCCTACTTCATTATCAAATTTTATGGTTCAAGATGCAGTAAATATAATATTAGAAAATGAAAAATATAAAAAAAATATACTCTCATTAAAAGTGTTAGATAATGCATGCGGAAGCGGACATTTTTTGGTTGATTTTTTAGATGCACTTACAGAAAATATTTATTCAAGAATATTTAAAAGCGAAAACGATGAAGGCGATTTTTATTATTTGTATGATGATATAATGAGCGAAAAAGAAAAAATAAAAGACAATTTAAGCAATTATAATCTTGAAGATATGGAAATTGATGAACTTCAAATATTAAAAAGAATACTATTAAAAAAAGTAATATATGGCGTTGATATAAATTACTTTTCTGTAGAACTTACAAGATTAAGTTTGTGGCTAAAAACCTTTATATTTGGTACACCTTTAAGCTTTATAGAACATCATATTAAAGAAGGCAATTCATTAATAGGAAGCACTATAGAAGAGGGACAAAAAGCATTAAGCGAATATTATGAAGATGAACATAATCAGAGAGATTTATTTTCTCAGGATTTTAGAGATGTATTTGCAGAGTTAAAAAATGTATCAGAACAATTATCATCGCTTCCAGACAGCACAACCGAAGAAATAGAAAAATCAAAAAAAATATATATTAATGAAATACTTCCAAAACAGAGAAAACTCTCTTCAATATTAGATTTGGTTACATATAAAAAATTAAAGGAGAGTTTGAAGAAGAAAAAAGATGTTGAAATATTAAGTGCAGACCCTTATGCCAATTTAAGAGACATAAACAATTATAATGAGAAGTCTAAAGATTTTGAAGAAGTAAAAAGAGTAAGCAGAAAATATAAATTTTTTAATTATGATATAGAGTTTCCAGAAAGCTATAATTACGGCTTTGATATAATAATAGGCAACCCTCCTTGGGATAAAGTAAAATTAGACGATAAAGACTTTTTCTCGCAATATAGAAGCAATTACAGAACAATGACAAATAATGAGAAAAAAGAGACGCAGGATAATTTACTAAAATATTATAAAGAGATAAAAGAAGAATATGAAGACACTAATAAAAGAATAAATACAATATTATCATATTATGGTGCTTACTACCCACTAAATGAAGGTGCGGGAGATACAAATTTATTTAGATTATTCATTGAAAGAAATATTAATTTAATTTCTATAAACGGTTCTTTAATATATGTTACTCCTTCAGCTTGGACTTATGAAGAAGGCTCAATAAATATAAGAAAATATATATTTGATAATTTATATTTCAGATATTTTTATCAGTTTGAAAATAGAGAAAAGGTTTTTAAAGATGTAGATTCAAGATATAAATTTGCTGTATGGTCTGTAAAAAAAGAAAAAATAATAAATAAAGATTATAAAGTGCCTTGTTTCTTTATGGAGCATAATGCTGAAAGGCTTTATAAAGAAAATAAAAATGAAATATTATACCCGCTTGATTTTTCAAGAAAGTATTTTGAAGACAGCTATATGATGCCAGAAATAGAGAATTATTCTAATATAAATATACTTGAAAAAATGTACTCTATAGGAAAAAAGATAGACAGCGAATATATAGATTTTTTTAGAGAACTTGATATGACTAATGATAAAGATCTATTTTTGGAAAAAAGAGATAATGATGAAATGCCTCTTTATGAAGGGAAAAAAATTAATCAATTTGATTCTAAATTTTCAGAAGTTAAGTCTTTTGTAGATAAAAACCAATTGGAAGAAAGGCTTTTTTCAAAAGAAGTATATAGAATGGTAGATAATATTTATGATGATGTTAATAATAAATTTAAAGATAAAAATAAATCAGGCAAAGAAAATAGAATAATGGAATATTTAGGAATAGATAAAAAAGAAGAATTTAGCCAATATATAGTTTATGATTATACTTTTCCAAGGCTTGCATTCAGGGCTATAGCGAGTAATACTAATGAAAGAACATTAATAAGCTGTATTATACCGTCAAATTCTACTGCTGGAAATTCTCTATATATATCGTATTCAAAAAAATATTATTTAGAAGATAAAGATATAAAAATAAAAACTGTTCCTTTCAAAAGGATTTTATGGGTTAATGCTTTATTCAATAGTATAGTGCTTGATTATGTTTTGAGGTTTTTAGTAGATATGAATGTTAATAAAACTTATCTTATGAAAGTGCCTTTGATACATGCATCTGATAACGAATTAGAAACTGAGCCTTACTCCACAATTTGCAATAATGCTTTTGCTCTTTCTCTATACAACAACAAAGAGCTCTCCTCCTTTCATTCTCTGCCTGATGGTTTTGAAATACCTAATAACAGCAAAGATTATGATATGCTTCAAATTCAAAATGATATTTTAATTGCTAAACTTTACAACATATCTTTTGATGAACTAAATAATATGCTCAAAACTTTTAAGGTGCTTAATGATAAAAAACCGCATTATGTGAAAACCTTGATTGATAAGACTAAAACTATTTTGAAATAATTGAATGCCTTTTTATAGAATATTCATTATTGAAAAATACGCCCAATTAGTATATAATTATTTGTTATAATGCTAAAACATTTTTATTAAGGAGAATTAAATGAAAAATATTACTATCAAAATTAAAGGAATGGGCTGTCAAAATTGCGTTAAAGCTGTTACTGAAGAGCTTACTGCTTTAGATGGTATAAGCAAAGTAAATGTGAGCTTAGAAAATGCTTGTGCTGAAGTGGAATATGATGAAAGCAAAGTTACTACAGATAAAATGCTTGAAGTAATTAAAGAATTAGAATACGAGCCTAGTTTATAATATGTTTGCTTTTATAGAAGGTAAAGTTTGCACGATATCAGAGGGAATCATTGCTCTTTTATGTTCTAATGGGGTCGCTTACGAGATTATAGTATCAAAAAAGTTAAATGTTAACAACGATGATAATATAAGACTATACACTCAATTAATACATAAAGAAGATTCTATGACGCTTTATGGTTTTAGAACAAGAGAAGAAAAAAAGATGTTTAATACTTTAATGTCTGCCTCTGGTGTTGGGGCAAAACTTGCAATGGAAGTTCTCTCTACATATTCAATAGATGAAATAATGCATATACTCTTTAATAAAGATATTAATATGCTTAAAAAAGTTCAGGGAATGGGAGTAAAAAAGGCTGAAAAACTTTTATTTGAAATTAGAGATAAAATAGAAAAGATAGACATAAATATTTCTTCTTCAAAAATATCATATAATGAAAATGAAAGCGATGTAATAAAGGCTCTTATATCATTAGGCTTTTCAAATAATGAAGCTGTAAAAGCATTGTCAAACATAGAAAATAAAGAAAATAAAACAACAGAAGATTTAATTAGCTTAGCATTAAGAAACTTAAGCAGCATATAAAAAGGATTTAATAAAATGCCTAATACTCTTTTTATAATAATGATACTATACTGGTTTTCTTTATACACTTACATACCTTTTCAAGTACCGTATTTATATGCTTTAAATGTAACGCCTTCTATAGTAGGTATAATACTTGGGCTTTACGGTGCTTCGCAGATGATACTTAGATTTCCTTTCGGTATAATAAGCGATTATTTTGGTAAGTATAAAATATTTATAGTATTAGGTTCATTACTTTCTGCTGTTTCTTGTGTTATAAAAATGGTTTATCCTACTGCTAATGGCTTTTTAGTCGGCAATATATTAACAGGTGTTGCTGCTTCTACTTGGCTTATGTATATGGTTTTATATTATTCTTATTTCGACAGAAGCAAAGAACATATGGCTGCTAGTAAATGTTTGGTTGCTAATGTTATAGGAATGTTTTTAGGATTTTTGTTTGCCACTATATTTTATCAAAAGTTTGGAATGAACCTTATGCTTATTGCCGCTGCTTTGGCTGCTTTGGCTGCAACTATATTAGCACTTTTCTTAAAAGAAGAGAAGAGAGAGAAAAAAAACAATATAAAAGATTTAATATTAGTTATAAAAAACAAAAGATTATTATTTTTCTCTGTATTAAGTATAATAGAACAAGGCATACATATGGCCGCATCTGTGTCATTTACTCTAAACAGAATAAAAGAACTTGGAGGTGCATCATACCTTGTTGGAATAGCATCACTGCTTAATATGTTTTTTGCAATAGTGAGTGCATATATAGCAAGCACTTCATTTGCAAGCAAGAGAGGCTCAAAATTTTATGTTCCATTTTCTTTTGTGCTTTTAGGTTTATACTGTGTGTCTGTAATACTCACAAAAAATATATTTGTAATAGTAGCTTCTCAAATACTCTCAGGATTATCAATAGGAATGCTCGCATCATATCTTACAAGCGAGGCTCTCATTGAAATAGACAGAAATAAAAAATCTTCTGCTATGGGTTTTTATCAAACAGCTTATTCAATCGGAATATTTATTTACCCTATCATAACAGGTAAAATAGTAGAAATGTATTCTATAGAGATTGCATATATATTTTTAACTGCCAGTGCTGTAATATGTGCATTTATAGCTTTATTATATTATAGAAAAATAAAAACAAATTAATAAACTATGCCGTTATATTTATCTATAAACTCCATAGTCTTTTTACTAGCACCATTATTTTGTATAAGAAGCTCATAGGCACTATTTGCTAACTTTTCTCTAAGCTCTTTATTCTCATAAGCAAGTTTTATAACTTCCGGAAGATTCTCTTTTTCTTTGCAATTAAAAACACTCTCTTTCATATATTCGTAAATCTCTATAAAGTTATACATATACCTTCCAACTATCACAGCCTTTTTGAAATAAATAGCCTCAAGTATATTATGTCCGCCCATATTGCCAATAAAAGTACCCCCCATTATAACAAGGTCAGAAAGTTTATACCAATTAAGAAGCTCCCCTATTGTGTTTATAATAATACCGTCTTCAGAACTTCTATCATAATCAGTATAAAGTGGCAAATTATATCCCAACTTTGAAGCAGTATTTTTTATATCTTCTCCTCTCTCTATATTTCTTGGCACTATTACAATATATACATCATCTTTTATGCCTATTTTATCTATAGCTTTTAATATAATTTCTTCTTCATTACTATGAGTACTTCCTGCAACTATCACAAATTTATTTACAGGTATCATGCTCTCTAAACTGTCTATCTTTTTTTCATCTACACTATAATTAATATCATATTTCAAATTACCAGTAACAGATATTAATTTTTTAGGCATACCTATGGTAATCATATTTTGCATATCAATACTGCTTTGTGCAAGTATTTTGGCATACATATTAAAATAAGGCTTAAAGAAAAATTGAAAGTTTTTATATCCTTTAAGCTCTTTTTTACCAATTCTGCCATTGATTAAAAATATAGGTATAAGTCTCTTATGAAGCATATATATCATAGTAGGCCATATTTCAATTTCAGCTATCATCACATATTCTGGAGATATTAAATTTATAAGCTTATTAATCATATGAGGATAATCTAAAGTTAAATAAAAAAGCTCTACTTTATCACCATAATTTTTTTTGGCAATATCATATCCGCCTACAGTAGTTGTAGATAAATAAACAGTATATCCTCTATCAATTAAATTAAACACCATCTCTCTAACTGCAACTATCTCACCCACACTAACAGCATGAATCCATACAGCATTCTTTTTATTTTCTTTAGGGTAAATAAATCCCAATCTCGATAAAGCACCCTTTCTTATAGGTTTATTAAAAAACATCATAATAGAAAAAGCTATAAAAATAAAAGGATAAGCAATATATCCAAAAATAAAATATATATAAAGAAGAAATAACTGCATTATTAAACTTTCCAACAATTAGAAAATAATGATTATTAATGTAAATAATATTATTAAAACATATATAGATAAAGAAATTAAAGCCTTTACTATAGCATGCTGCTTTCTAGTACCCCAATCGCATCTTGCAGATACGGCTATAAAAGAAATAAAAATACCTATCTGTATAACATTTAATAAAATCAGCATTACTAAATTAAATCCAGAAGTGATATTTTTATGTGCCATTATTATAAATGCCGCTATAGGAAAAAGCATAAATATAGAAGCATTAATTATCTTATGTATAACAATATATTTACTCATAGCTAAAATTATAATATATATATGTATTATGTCAAATATTTTATATGGTTGTATTTTTATAGAGATATTATCAATTTTTGCATACATGTACGCTTTAAGAAAGTGAAATATTTTATTTTTATATTTATGAAATATATATAAAGTAATACCATATGTTTTTGGCTATACTTGATAGAAATGCAGTTGTTTTGGTTCTTTTATACCAATAAAAGAACTGGGGTGCTACCCTAAGGGCACGCTTCGCAGGGGGCAAAGCCCTGCAAATATTTCAATTTTAAAAATTCATTTTTGACAAAATATAGTTGTTTAGGGATATAGTAAAAATTTTAAAATTTATAAGAAATTAGTTTTTTATTCAACTTTTTCCCGCCGCAAAAAGTGCAAACAAAAAAATAATAATATTGATTACATATTTAGCCAAAATGTAGTTCTTTTGATTCTTTAGGTCACACTGAAAGGATACTCCTTCAGTCGCAAAAGAATTAGCTCATAACACATCAAATATTTTATGTAATTGTATTTTTTTTATTATAATGTAATATTAACATAATATATAAAAAGGATATTAATTTTGAGAACAATAAGATTAGATATAGAAACAAGAGAAAAAAGTTTTTTGTCACCAGCAGCATCATTTTCTTCAAACAGTAAAGGCTGTCAATACCCAAGAGAAGAAGACGATATAAGAACACTTTATATGCAAGACAGAGATAGAATAATACATAGCGAATATTTTAGAAGATTAAAAGACAAAGCACAAGTAATAATGCTTTCTGTTGGAGACTTTAGAACAAGACTCACACATACATTAGAAGTAATGCAAATAGCAAGAAGCATAGCAAGAGTATTAAGACTTAATGAAGATTTAACAGAAGCCATAGCATTAGGTCATGATTTGGGGCATTCGCCATTTGGACATGCTGGTGAGAAAGCTATATCAAAATATTTCAAAGGCTTTCATCATTCTGTGCAATCTTTAAGAGTAGTAGAGCATTTAGAAAAAGGCAAAGGACTTAACCTCACATTCGAAGTGAGAGACGGTATACTAAAACATACAAAAGGAAAAACAGGAAAATTACTCACAGATTCATCAGGACCTTCTACTAATGAGGGTATGATTGTAAGAATTGCTGATACTATAGCCTATGCCAATCATGATGTTGATGATGCTATAAGGTACGGACTTTTAAATTATCATGATATACCAAAAGATATAATAAATGTTCTTGGAAAAAGTTACGGAGAGAGGGCTGATACTATGATAATGGGAGTAATTAATGCCAGTATAGAAAAAATGTCTATAGATATAGATGAAAAAGTATTAAAGGCCATTAATGATTTAAGGGCTTTTATGTTTAAAAATGTTTATGAGAGTAATGAAATATTGGAAGATGTTGATAGGGTAAATAGAATAATATCTACTATATTTGAATATTTATTAAAGCATAAAGATATTATTGAAGAAGATAAATTATTTAAAAAAGCAGATATAGCGTATAACAGCGATGAAGAATTGGTAAAAGACTATGTTGCACATCTCACAGACTCTGAAGCTATAAAACTCCACAAGTCTATTACCTACGGCAAACTTAATTCTATTTATTGAAAATAGTTATACGGAAACAAATATGTACCTAAACAAATACATTTTGTCAATTAATATATTTTTAAATATATTATCAACTTTTTTGCCGCTCAAAAAAGTTGCAAAAAACGCATATACTACAGCTTAATATTTTAAGAATATGTATTAAATATAACACTATTGTTTCGTATAAAAATGCAGTCCTTTTGCTTCTTTGGGTCATACCCACAGGTACTTCCTACGGTCACCAAAAGAAGTGTGGTACTACCCTACGGGCACGCTTCGCAGGGGGGCAAAGCCCTGCAAATATTTTAATTTAAAAAATTCATTTTTGACAAAATATAGTTGTTTAGGTATAATTAAAAATAATAAATGATAAAGGAGTATAAAATGTCTAACGATATACCTAAATTTAAATATGTCGATGATAATATTGTTAAAAATTTTTTTGAAAAGAAAGATAATAAAGTATTATGCAAATGCTGCGAAAAGGAAACTGATTTGGTTTATTATACTATTCCATATTGCGAAGATGATATAGAACCACTATGCCCCGAATGCATAGCAAACGGAAAAGCAGCTAAAAAATTTGATTGTGATTTTATTGATGTACCTTTTGACAGTGATAATATTATAGAAAACATAGATGAAAAAATTGCGGAACTCACAAAAAGAACCCCTCAATATTCAGCTTGGCAAGAGCCATATTATCCAAATCATTGCGATGATTTTTGTAAATTTATTTCTTATGTAGGCTATAAAGAATTAAAAGAAAAAAATTTATTAGATAAAATAATCATATCCTCTGATAATGATGAAGATTCTGTAAGAGAATATATTGAAGATTTAGAAATAGGAGGAAGGGTTCAAGGATATTTGTTTGAATGCTTGAAATGCGGGCAATTAATTTTGCATACAGACTGCGATTAATTTGATATTTGCTGTATATAGCAATTTTTTAAGTTTATCAGAAATAAGTTTTTTATTCAACTTTTTCCCGCCTTCGCACCTAAAGGTACTCCCTTCAGTCGCCCTAAAGGACTCCTTTCAGTCGCGGTGCGGACTTCGTCAAAGTTTTTGCCATTCTGGCACGCTTCGCGAAAGTGCAAGTAAAAGAATAATACTAATAATATTTATTATATATTTTTGCCAAAATGTAGTTCTTCGCAAAGAGTAATTTTTACGAATTTTACAGAGCATATGTATCAAAAAAGTTGATAACATTTCTATGAGATATAGAGATTCACAAAATGTATTTATTACAATGATGCATCACAACTATATTACAGAAGTTTTGAACTCGCTTACAAAAGTGGAATCTTGATTGTCTTTTAAAATAACTTTGGAAGTGTATATTGAAGGAGGCAAATAATTACCGTTTTTGTCTATAGCAGACCATATTGCTGTAGCTTCCTTTTTATCGGCAGATATAGTCATAGTTTTTTCATCTACCAAATTACCCTCTTGAGAATAAATATAAAGCTTAGCCTCTATTATCTCTCCTGTATCTATAGAAACTTTAAAAGTAGTATGTGTTTCTTTAGGGTTAAAAGGATTAGGATAATTAAAAAACTCTTTAATGTTAGAGCTAGGTTTATTTGTGGAACAAGATATATAAAGAATAGCTAAAGAAGTTATTAAAAACAACTTAGCTATTCTTTTAAAAAAATTATTTTTCATTAATTAGTCAGTAGTGAATAATATTCTTCCGCAGTGGAAGCACATAATTATCTGATTCTGTCTTCTAACTTCATTAACAGTCATTTTAGGTATAGCTACATTACAAGCACTGCATTTATAATTTTCAATTTTTGCAAGAGCTTCACCTTTATTTTCTTTAATTCTCTTATAGTTTTCTAATACAGCAACATCAATTTTGCTTAAAATAGTATCTTTATATTTTTTGTACTCTTCTAAAACTAAATCTGATTTTTGCTGAGAGTGAGTAGAACTATAAAGTTCATAAGCTTTAATTTGTATTTCAGCTCTTTCAAGTTCTATAAGGAATTTAATTTGTTTTTCTGCCTCAAATTTTTCATCTAATTTTTTGAAAGATTCTAATACAGTTTCTAACTCTTCAAAATTCTTAGTAGCTATTATTTTATCTAATATTTCTTTTTGGTTAACTAAAAAGAATATTTGAGAAAGATTTAAAAGATAATCTTGAGGGTTTTCAAGATCAGAAAGTATAGCAAATACGAGTTTAACAGGACTCTTTTCATCAGAATCTGAGTCATAGTTTATCTCATTTTTTAGGAAACCTACAAATATGTCAGTTTTACCATAACCCTGAATTCTACCATGCGGAACTGCAACGCCATTACCAATATTAGTTGTGTACTCATCTTCTCTCTTTTTCAAAGCATCAAATATAGAATCAGTAGAAAGTGAAGAAACAGAAGCTATTTTTTCACTTAAAGCTTTGAAAAGAGAATCCTTATCTTTTGATTCTAAGCCTTCAAATACATGTTCTTTTTTTATTTTGTCAATAATCTTGAGCATATAATCTCCTAATTTATTATTAAAATATTATATTATAGTATATAAAAAATATCAACTTATATTTATATACATTTTAACCCTATTCAGCATTTCCAAGCAAAGCCTTACGCTCTTCAATAACCTTATCAGCCAAAGGACCAGTAAGCTCTTGATAATGTGAATGTTCCATCTCAAAAGTACCTCTTCCAGAAGTAGAAGCCTTCATTTCTATAGAATAAGTAAGCATCTCTGAAAGCGGAACTTCTGCCTTAATCATTTGTACAGTGTTTGATGCAGCCTCCATTCCTAAAATTTTGCCTCTTTTACCTGTGAGCTCATTCATTATAGAACCAGTAAACTCTTCAGGCACATAAACTGTAACCTTCATAACAGGTTCAAGCAGCACAGGTGAAGCATTTTTAAAAGCCTCCTTAGCAGCCATAGATGCAGCTATTCTAAATGATAATTCATTAGAATCTACATCATGGTACTTACCATCATAAACTCTAACTTTAACATCCACCATAGGGTATCTTCCTAAAGGTCCTTGTGCTAAAGCATCTTGTATACCCTTTTCTACACCAGGTATATATTGTTTAGGTATAGCACCTCCAAATATATCGTTTATAAATTCATAACCGCCGTCACGAGGAAGAGGTGAAACTTCTAAATGAACCTCTCCAAATTGTCCGCTTCCGCCTGATTGTTTTTTATGTCTGTATTGTGCTTGTGCTTGTTTTCTTATTGTCTCTCTATATGCAACTCTTGGAACACTTTGCTCTATTTCTGCTTTTGTAAGAGCAATAACTCTATCTAATGCCAATTTTACTTGCAAATCTCCCATAGCTTTTATGATAGTTTCTTTTGTTTCGCTATCAAACTCTACATGGAAAGTTAAATCTTCTTGACTAATAGTGTCTAATACTTCCAATGCTTTTACATCATTTTTAAGTATTTTAATTGCTGTAAAATATATTGGCTGAGGAACTTTAAGAGGTAAGAATTGGAAAGGTGAAGAAGGTACGCTTATAGTATCGCCTGTTCTACAATCAGAAAGTTTTGCTAATACTCCAATATCGCCTGCTGTGATTGTATCTGCCTCTATTTGTTTTTTTCCTCTTGCTATATATATGTGCGAAACTTTTTCTTTTTTGCCTGTTCTGGAATTATATATTTCATCGCCGCTTTTTATACTTCCAGAACGAACTTTAAAGAAAGAAATACGTCCTGCATATTGGTCTATTGTTGTTTTAAATACAAAAGCTGCAAATGGATTATTATCGCCTAATATAGACCTTGTAGCAGGTTCATTAGTTAAAAGGTCAGTACCGTCTGTAACAGGCACATAAGAAGGCGAAGGCATATATCTTATTATTGTATCAAGTACAGCACCCATTCCTATATCTCTAATGGATGTACCAAAAAGAATAGGTACTACCTTGTATTGAAGAATAGATTTAGTTAAAGCTTCTATATATTCTTCATCGGTAAACTTACCGCCATCTAAGAACTTTTCTGTTAAACTGTCATCTACTTCACATACAAGCTCTTTTAATCTGTCTCTTGTAGCTCTATATTCATCATAATACTCTTCTGGTATTTCTGCTTCTACTATCTTACCCTCTTCATCTCTAAAGAAAGCCTTATGATAAATAACATCTATAATACCCTTAAAATCTTTACCATTACCCATAGGTATTTGTATAGGCACTACAGGAGGCTCTTTAAAATTGTTTTCTATCTTTTCTAATAAAGCCTTATGATCAACCATGTCTTTATCAATTTTATTAATAAATACGATTCTTGGTCTTTTGAAATTATTAGCCATTTGCCAATGCTTTTCGGTTTCTATCTGTATGCCAAACTCAGCATCTATTACAACAATACATGATTCTGCAACTCTTAAAGCTGGGTTAATATCGCCGCTAAAATCACCCGAACCAGGAATATCCAGCAGATTAATCTTATGGTCTTTCCACTCTATAAAACTTAAAGAAGTACGAATGGACATTTTCTGCTTAATCTCTTCATCTGTATAATCGCTTACTGTAGTACCTCTTGCCACTTCTCCTTTTTTGTCAATACACTTAGCTCTAAAAAGCAAAGCTTCATTCAAAGAAGTTTTACCACTTCCAACATGCCCTAATAGGGCTACATTACGAATACTTTCTGGGTTGTAAATTTTTCCCATAAACATTCCTCCTTATGATGGCGGTTATTTTTATTATTAATGTTTTTATGATTTTCTATTGACTTGTGATTGCTTAGAAGATAAGCAGGTTCATAGAAAGCTAAATACTGCATGTTAACTCAAGTATAGTAAAAAAAGTATCAAAAATCAAATTCTACTACCTATTTTTAACACAAAAATTAATATTTATTTATGAAATAACAATTATATTATAAGAATTTATTGATAAAATGTTTATATTAATGTATGATATGTATCATTTTTGAGTGCGGAGAGTTATGTGTTTATGAATTTACTTAGAAAAATTAATTTTAAATTGTTTATCGTTCTAATCATACAAGCTTTAATCCCTTCTATTTACTCAACTTTCAGAATATATTTGTTAGACAGCTATCCTAATGCAAGCGGTATCAATATAGCATCACAGCAAATGTGGTTAGGAATTATATATGAAGTATTTGAAGAAGCAATAATAGCTCCTCTATTTTTCTTTTTAGGAAATATAAAAGATGATGATATTAATAATCATAAAGAAGTTTTTATAAATAAATTAAGAAGCTCCATTATAATAATAACATTTATATATATTATAATGGCTTTAATTATAAATATATTTGCTGGAAACCTTGTTACTGCAATGAAACAGCAAATTGATTTATATGCTCAAACAACAACATATATAAAATTAGAATCTTTTGCTAACATTGCTATAGTATTATTTCATTTAATGATTATAGCTCATACTTCTTTGGAAAATTATAAATCAATATTTGCAATAACTACAATAAAAATGTTTCTAACTATTATTCTTGATATATTATTTGTCTCTCAATATAGCATATCATTAAACTTGGGTGTTAATGGTATAGCGTACAATAACATAATATCTAACTTAATATCAGTTATAATTGCCATATTTTTATTGAATAAATGCGGATATAATATTTTCTCTAAAACAAAATTGACTTTCCTATGGAATAAAAAGATTACTTCTCTAAATGTGGTATCTGGGCTTGAATCTTTTTATAGAAACTTAATTTATAGTATAGTGCTTGTGAGAATGATAAATATTGTAGGAGAACAGGGAAATTATTGGATTGCTAATTCTTTTTACTGGGCTTGGCTATTAATACCAATAAATCAAATAGGAACTCTCATAAAAACAGACTTATCAAAAAAACATAATAGAAGCTTAAAACCTTATGTATTATTAACTACTATATTTGTGTTAATATGGATAGCTTTAATACCAACTTATAAATATTTTATAAAATACATAATGAATGCTCAAAATCTTGAATCGGTTATGAACTTGGTTATGATACTTTTTCCTTTTTATATATGCTATGCATACTACACCATCATTTCAAGTTTATTATATGCAATAGGTCAAATAAAATATATGCTGCTACAGTCTTTCTTAGTTAATACTTTCTTTAATATTCCATACTTTATTTTATATTTAAAAGGTGTGTATGAAATAACATTATTAAATATAACATTGAGATTTGGATTAGCTATATTAATATCAACTGTAATAATATATATAATTTATTTCACTATGATAAGAAAATTAAAGAATAATGAAATATAATTAAAAAAGCGTAGATATTAAAAAAATACCTACGGTCTATAAAACATTAAATAATTATTATTTTAATATATCTAAAACCTGAGAAGGAAAGTACCATTTAGATTTTACTTAGTTTGTATTATAAACTATAACTTTATTATATTATGAATGCAAAGATATAAAAGAAATAAAAATATAAAAAAGAATTTTAACCTTATAAAAAGATAACTCTTAAAATTTAACACTATTTAAAGAATTTGCTATCCTCATTAAAGAATCTTCCAAATAATAAACAGGAAACGTATAATTTAATATAAAATAATAGCCATTATTAGATTCAAAGATTGTATAAAGTATGCTAGTAGCATTATCCATATTAATTTTAAACTGAATATTTTTTATTCCATTAATAGTATAATATTCTTCTGTAAAATTATTTCCATTATTCATCTTTCTTATAAAACTAATTAAAGAATTAAGATTATCTCCCTCTTTTTTAGTATATCCCGCCAAACATGTTATTTTTATTTTCTCGTCTATGAACATACTATCAACATCAAAGTAACCTTTTCCATAACCTGTTTTAGAAATTATATCATCTCTCTCTTTATCTGTTAATTTAATAGAGTTTATTGGAGGAACAAAACTTACATAAGCATTTGTAATAAAATATCTTTCATTAGTAGAAATATCATCTCCTAAGTCTAATTTTTTAAAATTAATTTCTTTGTTGGAAAATAAATCTGCATAATTTAAAGCATAATTATTAGAAACATCATTTATATTTTCTTTTTTATTGCAGCTTAATAATAAAAATATTAATAATAAATAAAAAATATTTCTTTTCATCAATACTTGCCTAAATATTTACCTAACTTAATATTTATGTAGTATCATAATTTTTTATAATAATACATAAATATATAAATAATTAAATTTTATTTAGTAACTGTTACTGTTCTGCTTTGGAAAGTAACAATACTTGTTAAAATATTTAAGAAAAAGTCCCCAGCATTGCATCTAGTATATATCTCATAATCCTTTGCTCCGCCTGCTAATTCTTTAGTATTTACATCACCAACAGGAACTAATCCCCATAAAGCATACCACTGCTTTCTTTCAATCTTCACACCAGTTTGAGGTCCATTACCAACTATATGCCTATGCGATAAACAAGAAGCTGCAAACAATGCCACAACAAACATCATAACAATAAACTTTTTCATTTTTTATCCTTTTTATTTATATAGTGGGTTCGATTTTAGCATAAATATTTTTTTATTACAAATATTTAGCATTATGTGTATAAGCCAGACATATTGAATTAAGTATTTCTTAATTTTTTAAGTAAACAAAAATGAATATCATAATTTAAAACAGAATTATTATATTTTTTAAATTTATTTGATATTGAATAATATTTATATATACAAAAAACTTTTTATATATTATTAAAATTTATAAATAAAAAAGCGTAAGCATTGAAAAACACCTACGCTCTCTAAAACATTAAATATTATTATTAATTATTCAATATATCTAACACTTGAGAAGGAAAATACCATTTAGATTCATTGTAAACAACCACACCATCTAAAGTTTTTTTCTCTCCATCTACAATTATTATATTTCTATTTTTCATTATTTGAGCAGTTTTATCACCAATATGCATAGTAAGAATATGACCGTCTGATGTTAATTCTACACCTGCCTTCTTTAATTCATCTTCACTCATAAACAATTTTTTTGTAGCTTCATCTAAATTTATTCCCATAGCAAAAGCAACATTTTTAGCTATGTCTGTATTGTCTATAACTCCTATAATTCTATTGTTATTAGGTAAATATGTATATAGAGGAACATCTTCACCAGTGTGTCCATGAGTGCTGAAACCTAAATAAGCTCTTTTTGCTAATATTGGTCCTATAGCATAATGTAAATCGTCTCCTGTTTTTCCTCTAAGAGAATTAACCTCTTCTTCTGTCATATCATCTATAGCATAATATTTTTGCATAGCAGTTTTTATATCTTCTCCTGCTTCTATTTTTCTTGCCACATACTCAGCAGAACGTGAAGCTTTTTTTACAGGCTCTATAAAACTTTCTAATTTTCTTTTGTGATAGTCTGAAGAAGTTTCATAATTACCCATAGTAAAACCGCTGTTTCCATGGTCAGTTACCGCTATAACCATAGTATTATTATCTTTTTTGGCAAAATCTAATGCCGCTTTTACAGCATCAACATAAGCCAAAGTATCAGAAACTAATCCAACAGGATCATTAGCATGAGCTGCCCAATCCACTTTTGAAGCCTCCACAATCAAGAAAAAACCTTTATCATTTTTAGAAAGTATATCTATAGCCTTTGAAGTCATTTGAGCTAATGAAGGCTGAGTTGTCTCATCTCTGTCTATTTCATAAGCCAAATCTGCATCAGCAAAAAGTCCTACAACTTTATCGCCTCTAAAAGAATCTAATTCGTCTGAAGTTCTAATTATAGAATAGCCTAAATTAGTCATTTCTGATATTAAATCTTTTCCGTCTTTTCTAACTTCTTTAGTAAAGAACTTATATCCTCCACCTAATATAACATCTATATCTTGAAACACTTGCTGTTCGCTTAAATCATCATAATCTTTTCTAGTGATATCATGAGCAGAAAAAGCTGCAGGAGTGGCATGCATAATTTCTGAAGTTGAAATTACTCCTGTAGATTTGCCGAGAAGCTGAGCTCCTTCCAAAACATTTGCTATAGGTGCTCTTGCTTCAGTAGGTATTGATGAATTAGGAAGTATAGCCTCATCTGGAAGTACACCTATAAACTGCTGATAAGATGATTTATAGCCTGTAGATAAAGCTGTGCCTGCAGGGGCTGAATCTGCTATAGGAGAATCAGCGTTATGTGTTCTCACTGCTCCGCTTAACATCTCATCTATTGCTAATGAATCTCCGCCGTTAAACCATCTTGAGTATGTGATTACATCAGAGCTTTGTCCGTCTGCAATTAAGACTATAACGTTTTTAGCTTTTGAGGTATTTTCTAAATTAGTGTAATGCTGTTGACCGCATCCGATAAAAAATGCGGATAAAAGAAGAATAGGTAATAATTGAATCATAGATTTCTCCAATCTTTATAATTTGGTAAAAATCTGATATCAAATTTTACGCACATACTATATATTATAATAAAATAAAAATCAATAGCATATAAATATTTATGATAGTTTTTTTAAAAAAATTTTAAATTTATTCACACTCCCCGCCCTTTATAGCTTGAAATTTTATTTTGAATAAACATTTTATTTATATTTACTGCCTATCAAGTAAAAGCACGCCAGCCCAAGTTTTTTTAAATTTATAAACTTTAACAGCACGCGGTAAACAGAATTTAATTTTATAATAAATGTTTAATTATTAACTAGCTTTATTTTTATAGTGAATTCAACGCGTGTTTAAAAATTTTATCAACTTTTTTGTGCCCATGCTAAAGCAGACTTAGTCAAAGTTGCAAAAAAGACTAGTTGTAAATTGGCTTAGTAATATTTAGAAATTTATTTTTATGATTAGCTTAACGCGTGGTAAAGTAAGTCTATACTTGTTTCAAAAGTACTTGACAAAATTGATTACTTATTTTCAGAATAATTTTAGGCATAAAATAATGTTTTATATGTTGTGTAATTATTAATTTCAATGTATAAAATTGCAGTCTTTTTGGTTCTTTGTGCCAACAAAAGAACTGGGGTACGGGGCAAAGCCCCGTTATAAAAATCTAAATAGTAAAATTAAAAATGCTGTAAATATTTCTTAATTTAGTTTTGAAACAAGTATTCTATACAAATTAAAAAAGCCCGTCCTAAAATATTAAGACAGACTTTTTATATAATTGTTTTATTAACAGAACTATTTGCTAAAATTAATTAAAATGCTTTAGGTCCGAATCTATAGCCAATCTGTGCACCTACATCGATACCTGTAAATGGTCTATAATAATAAATATCTGCTTCAGGATAATCATTTAGAGAACTATTATCAGGAATTTTTAATCCGCCTACTCCTGTAAATGTTGCATATAAACCAAGATTCAAAGCTGAAGTTTCTGTAAAGAATATAGAATAATCTAAACTTAATTTGAAATAAAAACCTACTGGCAATTCGCTTTTATCAAATTGAGATTTATAATTATCTCCTACTTGATAATTAATCCCATTATCTCCTTTGTATACTATAGAACCTGATACAGGAATTATAATGCCGCCGCCTATGCCTATAGAAAATGCCTTAATATTAAACTTTGGAAACAAACCAATTTTAAAACTATGAGCAGAAGATGTTATAGGATTTTCTCTTAATTTATCGCCTTCTTTATAAGTATTATTAGTACCGTACATATAAGTATAATTAGCTGTTATAGTATCAAATCTATACCCTACTTCTCCTAAAAGGCTTATACCAAAATTATTAACAACTTGAAACATATAACCAACTTGAGCCTCTACACCTGTTGTAAAACCTAAAAAATTATCAGCAGAATAATAAGCTCTATAAACTTTGTCGCCATTATACTGAGCTGTATGATCAATACCCTGCCCCATATCAATATTCATACCTAATGGCACATTAAGTATAAACTCAAATCCGCTTGCTGCGAATGCTGATGTGCTTAATGCTGCTGCTAATACAGCTGTGAAAATAATTTTTTTCAAGTGTTTCATAACAAACCCCTTATTAATTTTTTTATAGAAAACTATATTTAAGAGGCATTATACATTGAGATAAAAAAAATACATTTGAAGTATGAAAATAAATTAAATACTTCAAAAATTATTTTAAAATTTTTTTAAGCTCGCTTGATTTCAAGATTAATTGAACATGTTTTTTATAAGAACTTTTGATGCTCTTTTTATGATAAAGCCTTGTGAAATTATATAACTCTATATAGTCTATTAAAACCATATTGTAATTATTAGCCGATGATACTTCAAAGATTATATTCTCTTCATCTTCTTCTAAATTTATATTATCTTTTTTTAATGGCAAACTCATAGCCTCTAAATATTTTATCTTTTCTCTTAAAGCTAAAAAATCAGCCTTAGAAATATGCCCTAAAAAATATAAAAATACTAATATTTGACTGCTAAAAAAATCTGTGTATCTTTTTAAATATCTCTTTTGTTCTATTTGATAATCTATAAGTTTATAATGTAAATTAATATATTCTTTAAAATTATAATTATATACAAAACCATCATATCTTTTTAATAAATCTACATTATAATAACTGCTTTTATTTTCTACTTCCTCTCCATAATAAAAATGTTTTTCATCTTTTTTCTTTTTTAAAATTTTTTTATAGGCTTTTTTATAAATATTTATAAGTTTATAATAATCTTTTTTACCAATTCTCTTTTGTTTATAATAATCATAAATAAAAAACGCAATATAGTATAGCTTATAATCATAATATATTTTTTCATTGTTTGATTTTTTTGTTTTTATTATTTTGTTATATAAAGCCTTAATTTTTCTCTCTATAAAACATACATAATTTAAATCTATATCATACAATATCTCTCTTATATCCGTACCAAACTCAAAATTATCAATTAAAAAATCAAGTATATCCAATTCTTGAGTTATATAAAAATGTTTTTCTTTTTTTATATCTTTACTTTTTAATTTGTATGCTGGAAGTATTAGTTTTTTATAGGTTTTTTGTTTTAGTCTGTCTTTGATTCTATCTACATAATATTGTGTTTCTATTTTTTTATTAGCAGCATAGTTATAATATTCTATAAAAGCATCTACACTAAAAAAATAAATACTACTTTTAAAATCAATATTTCTAATTTCTTCTTTATTAAGATATTCTATCTTATAGCCGTCATACAAAAATTCCCCATTTTTTAAAAGATTAATTTTTCTTAATTTATAATCATTATTTTCTTTCTTCTCTCTTCCAGAAACACTTTCGATAGTGTAAATATTTTTATTACTATTTTTTATATTATCCAATGAGGGTATAATATTTTTTTTATTGTATTTAAAACTATTATAACTAATATCTTCTTTAAATTTTTCAAATGCCATATCTTTGTAAATCCAATAACATTTTTTTTATTGTATAATATTCTCTTTTTTTATCTTTTATCATAACAAATACGCTTTTCAAACTTTCTACTAACTGCCTTTTTAATTTTTTATTATACTCTCCAACCTCATAAATAGAGTATAATACTATAGCCCTATAATAATTATAATTAAAAGACTTCTTATCAAATCTTTCAATATGCTCTAAAATTTCACTGCCAAGATTATTCACAGTTCCAAAATCATTTTCTTCTTTATATATTGAGAGTAATTTTAAAATATTTTCTAAAAACTCTATATCATCATAATTATTATTCATTCTATATTCACATGCCTGAATATAATATTTTGCCTTTTTATAATTTCTGCAATCTTTATCTATTTTAGAAAAATATTTATACGCCTCATCATATTTCTTTAAATGAAGTTTTAATTTTGCTATATTATAATAGGCTAAAGAATTATCTTCTATTATATCATCAACTTCAATATCATCAAAAACAATATCAATATTATTTAGTTTATAATTACACCAAGCAATATAATGGTCGCATTTTATTCTATCTACAACATTTGAAGAAGATTCTCTCATAAATATTTGTTTAGCTTTTTTAAAATCTCTTAAGGCCTCACTATATTCTCTTAATTTGTATTTTAGTTTTGCTCTATTATAATAACCGTCTGAATATTTATGATTTATTGAAGTATTGAAATCTTCTAAAGCTTCATCATATATATTTAAATTGAATTTAATAAAACCTCTCAAATTATGTAAATCATATTTCATATTATTGTTTGTTTCTATAAAATGATTATAATTTTCTATAATATCAGAATAATCATATTTAACTTTTTGAGTATTAAAATCTATCATATAATCTTTTATCTCTTCAATATTTTTTAATATTAAAGTTTTTTTATTTTGAAAATATAATGGATTTTTTAAGAAATTTTTTATTATATTTTTTATTAAATAATTATTTACAAGTTTCTTTAAAAAACAAATATCCAATTTCATTTCTTCTTTAATTTTAGAAGCTTCTTTACTATTAATTTTAATTAATATTTTTTTTGACTTAATTCTATAATAGTAAGATAATGGATAATATTTTTGAAGCTTTATAGATATATCAAAATAGTTAATAGCTTGTTTTAATTTTTCTCTATTATTTTCTGAATTTATAAAAATAATATATCCTAATAAACAATATGCTTTATAAGAAGTTTTATCTCTTTTGATTAATTCTTCTAATAATTTTAGTGTTAAATTATATGATTTATTTTTGAAAGAACGATTAATAAAATATATTAAATTTTCCATACTATAATTGTTCATAATTATACAACCAAACACTATTAAATTATGAGCATTATAATAGATAAATTAATAAATATCAATAAAAAAGGTGCATGCATTTTTTTATTGCACACACCCTAAAAACATTAAATAATTTATTTTTAAATTTTTATAATAAAAAGCCCGCCCTAATAAATATTAAGACAGACTTTTTATATAATGTTTTATTAACAGAACTATTTGCTAAAATTAATTAAAAGCTTTAGGTCCGAATCTATAGCCAATCTGTGCACCTACATCGATACCTGTAAATGGTCTATAATAATAAATATCTGCTTCAGGATAATCATTTAGAGAACTATTATCAGGAATTTTTAATCCGCCTACTCCTGTAAATGTTGCATATAAACCAAGATTCAAAGCTGAAGTTTCTGTAAAGAATATAGAATAATCTAAACTTAATTTGAAATAAAAACCTACTGGCAATTCGCTTTTATCAAATTGAGATTTATAATTATCTCCTACTTGATAATTAATTCCATCATCTCCTTTGTATACTATAGAACCTGATACAGGAATTATAATACCGCCGCCTATGCCTATAGAAAATGCCTTAATATTAAACTTTGGAAATAAACCAATTTTAAAACTATGAGCAGAAGATATTATAGGATTTTCTCTTAATTTATCGCCTTCTTTATAAGGATTATTAGTACCGTACATATAAGTATAATTAGCTGTTATAGTATCAAATCTATACCCTACTTCTCCCAAAACGCTTATACCAAAATTATTAACAACTTGAAACATATAACCAACTTGAGCCTCTACACCTGTTGTAAAACCTAAAAAATTATCAGCAGAATAATAAGCTCTATAAACATCTTCGCCATTATACTGAGCTATATGATCAATACCCTGCCCCATATCAATATTCATACCTAATGGCACATTAAGTATAAACTCGAATCCGCTTGCTGCGAATGCTGATGTGCTTAATGCTGCTGCTAATACAGCTGTGAATAATAATTTTTTTAAGTGTTTCATAACAAACCCCTTATTAATATTTTTTTATTTATAACAATTAAAGATTTACTAACCTTTAATAAATTATCAAATGTTAAAATATGTTTATCTATATTAAATATATTTACTCTTTATTCAATCTAATCAATCAATAAACTATGTACCTAAGTATGGTTAGGTAGTATTTTTATTCTCATTTATAATGCTATAAAACTGTTTAGAGAATTTTTTCCTGTCAAAAGAATTATTGTCATAAGAATTGTATAAACTCAAAAGTATTAAAGATAATAACAATACACTTAATTCATCAGGATTTAAATTGCTGCTTTTATAATCATTTAATATAGTGTTTAAATACTTATCATTAAAAGTTTCTTTAAAATCATCATCATTAATGTTAAATATATTTTTTACTTCATTGCATATAGAACTTACTAATTCATCTTCTATATGTTTTATGTTTTTTACAATGTATTTCATTTTCATAAGCAACTCCTTATTTTTTATTAATTTTGATAAAAAAAGTATTTCAAAAGATTTATTTTCAAAAACAACCTTTTCTATCTCTCTTATTTCAAACCCATAGGATTTTAATTTCACTATTTCTTTTACAATATCAAGATGCTCCATTATGTAGTATCTGCTTTCTGTTCTAATCATTCCCCTCTCAACTCTATATGCAGGAAGAAGCTCTTTATTGTCCCATTCCCTAAGTAAATTAATACTCATATTTTTTATATTGTTATCTTCTAAAAGATTTAAAAATTCTCCTATAGACATTAATCTTTTTTTGCTTTTCAAAATAAATGAATATTTTGGCAAAGCATATTTTTTATTCTTTATAAAATAATACACATCAAAAGCATTTATATTTCTTTTGGCATTTTTATCTATATTGTTGTTTTCATCTCTTCTTGCCATTTTACACTTACCTTATTCGCACAAAATTAAAAAGTTATAATCATAGAACCATTAGCTGTTTTTTTATTTAGTTTGTATTTGTATCCGAAATATTTATATTTTTTAGCTTGTCTTAAAACAACATATTTCAAAACAGGTTTTTTATTTTCGCTATGAAGCCCTCTTCCGAATACTATTTCCATATTAATGTTTAGATTATCATCAAATAATATTTTCAATATGCATAATACCTTTAATAAATTTGTGAAATAGCTTCTAGCTTCTTTTGCACTTTTTCTATGTAAATCAATGAATAAATTCATTATATAATCTCCTTATTATAAATATTAATTTTTCTTTTCACCTAACCATCATTACATATAAACTTTTTACATAATGATTTCTAAACTTTAAGCCGCCCCAAACTAGTAAATAATTTGAGGCAGCCGAAGAAATAAATTTTATTTCTTCTGATTAGGGTTCATCTGTTTTCCTCTATTACCCTGATTTTTGTCATAAGTAATATTGGTTCCAGATGTACCTTTGTTTGGATTTGAAATATCCGCATTATGATTTGGTTTTTTACTCATATCGAGCCTCCTTTATAAAAATGATATTTAGTTAGATATGTGTTTTTTATCTAACCATAGTTATATATTAGGCTCTTTATATGTTTTTATCATTTGACATATTTGTATGGATGTCAATAGAGAATTTTTTTTTTGATTTTTTTAAATATTTTTTATAGGAATTTCTATTTGTTTATATATATCATAGAAATTATTGATTTTTTTTATTATGTCTTCTATTTTATCATAGCTTAATTTGTATTCTTCTTCTAAAAATGAGTGGAATAATTTATTTAAAAGATTATATGAATTGTGAATATATTCTAATTTTTTATTATTTAATTCTATCTCTTTTTTTATTAATTTGTATACTTTAAATTGTTTTATATTTTCAAATTGTTTTATATTTTCAAATTGTTTTATATTTTCTTCTATATCCGCAAATTTATCTTTAATTTGATAAAAAATAAAATTTAATAAATTTATCGTCTTTATGTCTTTAGATGAATTGAAATTGTTAATAATTTTATGCAAATATTCAATAACTTTTTCAAACTCAGAAACAATGCTTTTTATTTTTGTAATTTCTTTTTTTATTGATTGATATACTTCAAAGTTTTTTATATTTTCTTCTATATTTATAAATTTTTCTTCATCTTCAATTAAACCGCAAATATAATTTATTAATTCTTCTAACTTAAAACAATTATATTTTTTATACTCTTCATAATCAATAATATTAATAAAATATAAATTATTAAGCATTCTATTAAACTTATTAATATCATTTTTTATCTTTTCAAATTCTTCTTTATAAAAAATTCCAAAATTCAATATCATATTATCTGGATTTTTTTCTATCTCTTCTTTTATTTCTATCCTAGTTTTTATATAATCTTTTTCATCTCTATGATATCCTACAATATTGTATGCAATACTCATCAATATAAACTTATAATAATAAATGCATATTTCCTTATAATCATATATTGAATATCTTTTAATTATTTTCTCTTCATCTCGATAATAGTAAAGATTATAGTTAATAGTACCGTAATCTTTTATATTATATTTTTTTGCCGTTTCATTATTTAAATAAAATTTGTAAAACCTATAAATATTATGGTTTCTAAGTGTATTATATTTATAAATGTAAAGCTCTATTATTTTTATATATTCTTCTTCATTTATAATTTGTTTATCAGTAAATAAATACCCTATAAAATATCTTAAATAATAAAAAACACTGTCATAATATAGAATGCCTCTTTTTAATTCTTCATTTTCTTCTATTATATTATTATAGTTTTTATTATCTCTTATATCTTTTATCAGACTAAGTATTGTATCATACAAATAAAATATAGTATTCTCTAAATCTTTTATTTGTATAGTTTCAAAATTATTAAATATATTTAATATATTTTTTATATCGATTTTTTTTATTTCTTTTTGTCTTTCTTCATCATCACTTATATTTAAAATAATTTCTTTTATGTATTTTGCTCCTTCAATAGTATAGATATTTGATTTTAGTATTTTATTAAAATTAAATATCTCTTTTGCTATCTCTTCAGTATCATCTAAGTAGCTTATATTTCTAATAAATACAAACTCTGTGCTTTTTATGCTTTTATATATTCTTAATATTTCATCTAAAACTATTAAACTTTCTAATGTATAATATCTCGTTTTCTTCGGTTCATTCTTTTTCTTATCTTTCTTATATTTCTCATCTTGCTCGTCTTTCTTATCTTTCTTATTTAATCTATATGAAGGAAGAATAGAATTAGTAATTTTTTTATTATTATCATCAAAATACTCCTGCATAACTTTTTTTAATCTATCAATTTCTCTTTCTTTGATGATAAGATCAAAATGATTATTTTTTATATCTTTTATAATATCTTTGTAATTTCTTTCTTTATTAAAAAACGGGAAATTTTCATATATTAATTTATAAGGGCTTATTATTTTATTAATCGTTTCATATATATAAGTATGGCTAAATTGTTCATAAGATTTTAAATTATTGTATAATTCTAAAAACACACCTATTTCAAAAAAGCAAATTTTATTTTCATCTAAAAAGAAATGAATATTATCTGTATAATAATAATCTCCTTCTTTATAGCTTAAATCTTTATAAAACTCTATTTCTATATATTTATACTTTTTTTTTAATTGTGTAGGCTTTCCTGAATTGATTGATACTAATAATACTTTTATATTATTATTTTTTTCTTTTAGTATATTAATTCTTTTTACTATATTTTTTAGAGAATGAAGAATATAATAATCATCATATATGTCAGAGTTATATTTTTCAATTATATATCTTTTATTTTTTGTCATATCAAAATCATAAATATTTAATTTGCCTTATTATAATAAAAAATTAATAAATATCAATAAAAAAGGTGCATGCATTTTATTTGCACACACCTTAAAACATTAAATTATTTTTTATAAAAATTTTATATAAAGGGGATTAATTATCTACAAAATAAAGACTTATTTGTGCACCTATATCAAAAGCACCTAAAGATTTTTTGCTAAATCTATCATCTGCCTTAAATGAAGGACCAAAATCATATCCTGCATATATTCCAAGCCCTAATGCAGCTTCTTTATTAAAGAAAAATAAATAATCAACAGTAAGTTTTATATAAGGTATCACAAACATATCAAATCTATTTTTTGTATTATTAAAATTATATTTATTATTAGCATCTACTAATTGCTGAGTTTGTTCGTCATATATTTTAGTAGTTTCACTTGAAGCAAGAGGAATCTTAACTCCTCCGCCAAGCCCTATAAAAAATCTTGCTATATTAAACTTTGGAAGAAGGCCAATAGATATAGTATCAAAATTGTAGGAAGTATTAACAGTAGAATAAGAATTATTTCCAGTTGCCACACTTTCTTTGTATGCAAAAACATCTCTATGATAAGCCAAATCTAAAGCCAAAGAAAAACCCATATAATCATCAAAATCCTTATAAAAACCAGGAGTAATACCAACACCCCATTCAAAAGCACCAGATGTACTTAAAGCACCATTTTTAGTGTCAACACCCGATTTATGAGTTATTGAACTTTGTGATATAGAAGCCCCAAGAGGTACCACTATACCAATTCCCAAATCGGCAGCAAGAATACTATATGACTGAATTAAAAATAATGAAAAAATTAGAAGAAATAGCTTTTTCATAAATAATCTCCTTTTTTAATTATGTATATCAATGAAGGACATTATTTATTATAGCAAATTGTAAATTGAATGTCAAGTAAAAGTAAATATTTTTTACTAAAAACTAATAAAAAGTAAATTTTTTTTAATTTTTATTTAGAAATACTGCTTAAAAAGTCATAAACTTCTAAATTACCCTTCCTCTTAGCAATACTTGAAGCCGTCTCCCCTGCCTTTGATTTGTAATTAATATCAGCCCCTGCATCAACCAATATCTTAACAATATCCAAATTTCCCGCAGCAGAAGCCCCCATTAAAGCAGTATACCCCTCTTCTGTAACAGCATTAATATCAGCTTTATATACTAAAAGCTCTTTTACTATATCAATATGATTTTCTATGGAAGCTATAATTAAAGCATTATATCCAGAATTGTTAGTTTTATTGACATCAGCCTTATTTCTTAATAATTCTTTTATTATATCAATATAACCGTCTATAGAAGCAGCAATTAAAGGGGTAGTTCCGTCAGAAGCAGCAGCATTTACATCACTTTTACTTTTTATAAGCTCTTTTACTATCTCTAATCTTCCAAACCTTGAAGCATAAATTATAGCTGTAATTCCATTAGAGCCTCTAAAATGAACATTAGCCCCAGCAACAATTAACTTCCTCACAATATCAACATTTCCAGATATAGAAGCCATAAGTAAAGCATTATCCCCTAAACCGTTTGCCTGATTTACATCAACCTTTAATTTTATAAGCCTTTCAACAATCTCTATATAAGCAGAATCGGAAGCTATCATCAAAGGAGTGTTTCCATTTCTATCAGCAATATTTATATCTGCCCCATATTCTATAAGCAAATTAAAAACATTAATATCCCCCCTCACAGAAGCCCACATCAAAGCAGACCAGCCATCATTATTTGTTATATTGATATTTGCTTTATTGTCTAATAAAAGTTTAATTGTAGAATAATGCCCCTCAAGAACAGCGCCCATCAAAGCAGTATTTCCAAAATTGTTAGTATTATCAATATTTACATTAGCCTTAATAAGCTCTCTTACTATATCAATATTTCCATAAAGTGCCGCCCATATTAAAGGAGTATTACCCTGTTCATCTCTAACCTCTAAATCTTCGCCGCTATTTATAATATTTTTTAGAGAATTAATATCATCTTCAGCAATAGCCTTAATTATAGGAATATCTATAGGAGGATTTTGTTCTTCTTCATTATAATCCTGAGAATAAAGAAGATTAAATGTTATAAAAAATATAAGCAAAATAATACGCATAAAATATCCTACAATAAACTTAAAGACATTATAACATATTAACATAATATTTGAAAACTATTTGCTTTAAATAAAATTTACTGATTAAATAATACCGCCTTAAAATTTTTAGCAATATTAAATGCAACCTCATAATAATGATTAGAAGCATCTTTTTCAAATACTTCATCAAGGCACTCTTTAAATAGATTAAGCCAAGTGTCAAATAAGTTCATATCAAAAGGCATAAGATTAATATGCGGCTGAACAGGGTTACCCATATAAAGTTTTTGATTTAGAAGCATAGTTTTCCAAAACTTAGCAATCTTTTCTTTATGTCTCTCCCAAGACTCATCATCAATTCCAACATGTTCATTAAATATAGGCCCCAATTCTTTATGCACCCTAATTTTAGCATAAAAAATATCCATTAATTTTTCTATACCTTCATTATTAATTTCACAATATTTCATAATTACATATATCCTTATTATATAATATAAAAATAGTATACTATATTTTAAAATAAAAAAAAGCGAAGAGATTAAAATAACCCCTTCGCAAACAACAAACAAACTATATATTAATTATTTAGAATATTCATAGAAACCTTTACCAGTTTTCTGTCCGAGTAAACCGCCGCGAACCATTTTTTTAAGCAAAGCACTAGGTCTATATTTAGGGTCTCCAGTTTCTCTTTGAAGTACTTCCATAATAGCAAGCACAATATCAAGACCAATTAAATCACCTAAAGCCAAAGGACCCATAGGATGATTAGCACCAAGTTTCATAGCATTGTCTATACCCTCAACAGAAGCAACTCCCATAGAATATAAATCTATTGCCTCATTAATCATAGGTACTAATATACGGTTAACAACAAAACCAGCTGTCTCATTAACTTCAACAGGTGTCTTTCCAATCTCTTCAGATATTTTGATGATTTTTTCAACAACATCTCTTGGAGTATTAATACCAGAAATAACTTCAACTAATTTCATAACAGGAGCAGGGTTAAAGAAGTGCATACCAACAACAGGCCTTCCAATACCAGCACCTATTTCAGTAATAGAAAGTGAAGAAGTATTAGAAGAGAAAATACAATCAGGCTTACAAATTTCATGTAATTCTCTGAAAGTAGTTTTTTTAACTTCCATATTTTCAAAAGCAGCCTCAACGATTAAATCACAATCTTTACAAATATCTTTTAAACCAATAGATATTTTAGATAAAATTTTATCAGCATCAGCTTTCTCCATTTTACCCTTAGCAATTCTTCCGTCAAAACTTTTAGCGATTCTTGCCTTACCGCTTGCAGCAAATTCTTCTTTAATATCACATAAACAAACTTCATAACCTTCAGTTTGAGCAAAAGCTTGAGCAATACCAGAGCCCATAGCTCCAGCACCAATAACACCAACTTTCATTTTAATTTCTCCTTTTTTATAAAAATTTTATAGTTTTATTAAATTTTATTAATTATTACCTATTAACAAATTTTTCAACTTTTCTCTTTTCTAAGAAAGCAGCCATACCCTCTCTCTGGTCTTCGCTTTCAAAACAATCCCCAAATAACTTTTCTTCTATAATAATACCCATATCCATCTCAACATCAAGTCCCCTATTAATAGCCCTCTTACAATTACGAACAGCGATAGGAGCATTATTAGCAATAGTTTGAGCTAATTTTTCAGCCTGGGGCATAAGTTCAGATTGAGTATAAACAGCATTAACTAAACCAATCCTATAAGCCTCATCAGCCTTAATGTTTTTAGCAGAATATATTAACTGTTTAGCCATACCAGCTCCCACTAATCGAGGAAGTCTCTGAGTACCGCCAAAACCCGGAGTAATACCAAGCCCCACTTCAGGCTGACCAAATAAAGCATTATCAGAACAAATACGTATATCACAGCTCATAGCTATTTCACAACCGCCGCCCAAAGCAAAACCATTAACCGCAGCAATCACAGGTATAGGGAAAGTTTCTATCTTTCTAAACACATCATTACCCTTCTTACCAAAAGCCTCTCCCTCTATCTTGCTTGCCTTACTCATCTCAGATATATCAGCACCAGCAACAAAAGATTTCTCTCCTGCACCAGTTAATATCAAACATCTAATATTATTTATATCAACAGCATCTAAAGTTTTATCAAGTTCATCTAAAACTTGAGAGTTAAGGGCATTAAGAGCTTTTTCTCTGCTAATAGTGATAACAGCAATCATACCCTTCTCTTCATACTTTACAAAATCCATCAATTTCTCCTTAAAATTAAATTTTATATTGTAATAACTAAAAACAGGTTTAGAAAAACACACTCTCTAAACCTGCCAACAAAATTATTACATCTCTACAATGGTAGCACAACCCATACCACCGCCGATACACAAAGTAGCAAGTCCTCTCTTAGCTCCTTTAGCATCCATCTCATGAAGTAAAGTAACAAGTATTCTGCATCCTGAAGCACCTACTGGGTGACCCAAAGCTATAGCTCCGCCATTAGGGTTAAGCTGTCTTTCAACATCTATTCCAAGCTCTCTTCCCACAGCAATAGATTGAGCAGCAAAAGCTTCATTAGATTCAATAATATCAAAATCTTTAATAGTTAAACCAGTACGAGCCAATACTTTTTTAGTAGCAGCAACAGGTCCTATTCCCATAATCCTTGGTTCAACACCGCCTAAAGCACCAGTAACCCAAGTAGCCATAGGTTTAATTCCTAATTCATTAGCTTTCTCTTCACTCATTACTACAACAGCAGCAGCACCATCGTTTATACTGGAAGAATTACCAGCAGTAACTCTTCCTCCATCTGGTTTGAAAGCAGGTTTTAATTTAGCCAAACTTTCAACTGTTGTACCAGCCCTCGGACCTTCATCTTTATCAAATACTACATCACCTTTTTTAGTTTTTATAGTAACAGGTACAATTTCTCTTGTAAAATTACCTAAATCTTGAGCTTGAATAGCTTTTTGCTGAGACTTAGCAGCAAATTCATCTAACTCTTCACGAGTAATAGACCAATCATCACAAATATTTTCTGCTGTAATACCCATGTGATAATTATGAAAAGCATCAGTTAAAGCATCATTAACCATAGTATCCACAATAGTGTTATTTCCCATTCTATAACCATAACGAGCATTTTTCAAAGCATAAGGAGCCATACTCATATTTTCAGTACCTCCCGCAACAACTATATCAGCATTACCGGCAAGTATCATATTAGCAGCTATATTAACAGCATCAAGCCCAGAACCGCAAACAACATTAAGAGTCATAGCAGGAACTTCTACAGGCAACCCAGCTTTAATAGAACATTGACGAGCAACGTTTTGTCCCTGTGAAGCTTGTATTACACAGCCCATATAAACCATATCAACTTGATTAGGTTCTACTTTAGCTCTTTTTAAAGCTTCCTTAATAACTATAGCTCCTAACTCTGCAGCAGGAACAGTACTCAATGAGCCCCCCATACTTCCTATAGGTGTACGGCAAGCACTAGCTATTACTACTTTCTTAGCCATAATAAAAATCTCCCAAAAAAAATAATTTATTCACATCTTATATATTTTTATTTTTTATAATATGCTTTTTTTAGTATAGTACATTTTTATTTCTAATTCAATAAAATAAACATTTTTTTTATTATACCCTTATATAGTATAATATTATTCTAAAATCTACACACTTAATAAATTAAAAAATAATATTTATGTTAACATAACGTAATATAATATCATTATAAATACAATAAAATATTATTAAATTTATGTTTTATTATTGACATATAAAATATTATTATTTATATTATATATTATTAAAAATATAAATAGTTCGTTTGGGAGAGGTTTTATGATAATAGGAAAAGCACAATACGAAGAATATCTAACAAATTTTACTGATGAAAAAGTATTTTTTAGTATAAACGAGGGAGAGGGATATATAAAAAATACAAATGCTTCTTCTGTAGTATTATCATTAAAGCTATGCAATCTATATGGAGTTTTAAATACATTAAAACAAAAAAATATTAATTCATATTTAAAAGACTTTTATAGTAAATCATTACCTATAATAAACAACAAATACGGCGGAAAAATTGACCAAATTTCAGCTCAATATATAGTAGCAGTTTTTTCAGACAATTTTAAATTTAGAAATACAACATATAGCGATATTTTAAAAGATGCCTATAGCTGTGCCAAAGAATTAATATCAACATTAAAAGCAAACAGATACATCGTAAGCATATCCATAGCTATGGGAGACTTATGCTTTTGTCAGGTTTCAGATACTGAAGTATTATTTAATGAAGTGGTATGCATGGGAGAACCTATGCTGCTTGCAAATAGATTAATAAATATAGCAGATGCAAATGAAATATTAGTTCCAGAAAATATTAACCAAATGGTTTATGCTGATAAAGAATTAAGAGCTTCTTGGTCTGTAAGTTCACAAGAATATAATTTTAATGAACTTGGAAATCATTATATAAAGAAATTAATAAAATTATAACTTATCATTAACATACATTTTATATGTATAAATAAATGATAAGTTATATAAAACAAAAATCACATATAGAATATTTCAGGCTCAGCTCTCCTTTCGAACTGTTCTTCTAATTCATGCTGATGGTATAAATAACCCTCATCATCATAATATCTACATTTTTCTGGGCATTTTTTGATACAAGCACCGCATTTTGTACATATACCAACATATTTACTCACATCATTAAAATCAATAGACCCCATAGGGCAAACATGAGCACATATTTTGCAATTGGTACATTTTGACAAATTAACTTTAGGTTTTACTTTTAATATATCAATAGCATGTTCGTGTCTGTCTCTTGGTGTATAATAAGGACGAATAGGGTCATTTCCTCTCACTTTAATAGGTTCAGTAGGTATATTATCTACATTTGTTATTTTTTCTACTATTTTATCTACAAAATCTAAAGCAATTTGCATATCTTTTTCATCAGGTCTATTAGCTCCCAAAGTATAAGAGAAAGCATGCTCTCCAACAAAACCAGCCCCCGCTATAGTATGAAATCCATTACACTCCAATATATTTCTAAGTTCAATTAAAGCATCATCAAAATTTCTATTACCAAAAAGCACCACAGGTATAGCCAAAGCACCATTTCCTTTAATATTATTTTTTAAGTAAGGAAGCATTATATTCGGAACTCTTCCAGCATAAGTAGGAGTTCCACATACTACTAAATCATTTTCTTCAAACTCAAGAACCTTCTCTCTTCTTTTAGGTAAGCTATAATTATATTTTTCACATTCAACATTAAGTTTTTTAGCAACATTTTCAGCTATAAAAGAAACAATCTTTTGAGTAGTACCTGTAGCGCTGTAATATACAGCATATACTTTTTTCACTATCATAATATACCCCCATAGCACTTTTATATATTATATTATAATTATGTAAATAAATATATATAAGTCAAGTAAAAACTAAATAAAAGCTAAAAATAAAAAATAAAAACAATGTTTTTGTGAAATATAAAATATAAAAATAACAAAATAATAACACATAAATGAAAATTTAAAAAATAATATATAATAAATTCTAATTGACAATTAAAATTTATTTTACTATACTAGAGTATATCAAAAAATAAATTAAGTGGGAGATTTCATGGATTATATCAAACTTTATAATCAAAAATTAACCTCGCCATATGAAGCCGTTAAGGTAATAAAATCTGGTGACTGGATAGATTACGGTTGGGTAACTGCTACTCCAATAGAATTAGATAAAGCTTTAGCAGAAAGAATGCCTGATTTAACAGATATAAACATCAGAGGCGGTATATTATGCTGGGAGCCTCAAATATTCAAAATTCTTAACCCAGAAAAACATTTCACTTGGAACTCTTGGCACATGTCTGGTATAGAAAGAAAGGCAATATCAAGAGGGTTTTGTTTTTATGACCCTATTCGTTATTCTGAAATGCCTAGATATTATAGAGATTTACCTCGCGGTATAGATGTGGCTATGTTCCAAGTTGGACCTATGGACGAAAATGGTTATTTTAGTTTTGGTCCTAATGCTTCACATATGCAAGCTGTTATAGAAAGGTCAAAATGCGTTATAGTTGAAGTAAATGAGAATATGCCTCGCTGTTTAGGCGCTGACCATATTGGCGGAGAATCTGTACATATTAATCAAGTTGATATGATAGTAGAAGGAGATAATCCTGCTATAGTAGAATTAGGAGGAGGCGGTGCTGCTACTGAGGTAGATAAAACCGTAGCTAAACTTATAGTAGAAGAAATACCTAATGGTGCTTGTATACAGTTAGGTATTGGAGGCATGCCTAATGCTGTAGGTTCACTTATAGCAGAATCTGATTTAAAAGATTTGGGGGTACATACAGAAATGTATGTTGATGCTTTCGTTGATATATCATTGGCTGGTAAAATAACTGGAAATAAAAAGAATATAGACAGAGGAAGACAAACTTATGCTTTTGGTGCTGGTACTAAAAAGTTATATGATTTCCTTCATAATAACCCTCAATGTTTGTCTGCTCCTGTAGATTATACTAATGATGTAAGAGTAATATCTTCTATAGATAATTTTATGTCTATAAACAATGCTGTTGAAATAGATTTATTCGGTCAGGTAAGTGCTGAATCTACTGGTACTAAACATATAAGCGGTGCTGGCGGACAATTAGACTTTGTATTGGGTGCTTATCTTTCAAAAGGCGGTAAAAGCTTCATTTGTTTATCATCAACAGTAAAAGGCAAAGATGGTACTTTACAATCAAGAATAGTTCCAAGTTTTGCTAATGGCACTATTATTACAGATACAAGGGCTAATACTCATTATGTTGTAACTGAGTATGGTAAAGTGAATTTAAAAGGTTTAAGCACTTGGCAAAGAGCTGAGGCTTTAATATCAATAGCTCATCCAGATTTTAGAGAAGAGTTAATTAAAAAAGCTCAAGAATGTAATATCTGGAGAAACAGCAATAAATAAGAAAATTAGTTTAATTCATAAATAAAACAAATTAATTAAAAAAGGAGAAGCAAATGTTTAAAACAACTGAACAACACGAAGAGTTTCGTGCTAAGGTCAGAGCTTGGGCTGAAGAAGTAGTAAAACCTATAGCTGTAGAGCTTGACCTTGATAATAAATTTCCAGATGAAGCTGTAAAAGAAATGGGAAAAAAGAAATTAGACATTATGGGTATACCATATGCTAAAGAATATGGCGGAGCAGGACTAGACGTTATTAGTTATGCTATAGCCGTAGAAGAACTTTCAAGAGTTGACGGTGGTGTTGGTGTAATTTTATCAGCTCACACTTCTTTGGGTTCTTACCCTATCGCTGCTTTCGGTACTGAAGAACAAAAGAAAAAATATTTAACTCCTCTCGCTAAAGGAGAAAAAATAGGTGCTTTCGGTTTAACTGAGCCTGAAGCTGGTTCTGATGCAGGCGGTACAGAAACTACTGCTGTATTAAATGGCGACCACTACATATTAAACGGTGAAAAAATATTCATCACTAATGCTCCTAAAGCTGATACTTATGTAGTATTTGCTGTTACTACTCCTGGTATTGGTACTAAAGGTATTAGTGCTTTCATAGTAGAAAAAGGTTGGGAAGGTTTTGAGTTTGGTGAACATTATAACAAACTTGGTATACGTTCATCTTCTACTGCTCAATTGCTTTTCTCTGATGTTAAAGTTCCTAAAGAAAACTTACTTGGTAAAGAAGGACAAGGTTTCAAAATTGCTATGCAAACTCTTGACGGCGGTCGTATAGGTATTGCTGCTCAAGCTTTAGGTATAGCTCAAGGAGCTTATGAGGCTGCTTTAGAATATGCTAAAGATAGAATACAGTTCGGACGCCCTATAGCTCAGCAGCAGGCTGTTGCTTTCAAACTTTCTGATATGGCTACTAAATTACGTGCTGCAAGATTACTTGTTTACAGTGCTGCTTATCTTAAAGAAAAACATGAACCTTATGGTATGGAAGCTGCTATGGCTAAACAGTATGCTTCTGATATAGGTTTGGAAGTTGTTAATGATGCTCTTCAAATCCATGGCGGTAACGGTTATATTAAAGGTGCTTACATGGTAGAAAGAGCTTACCGTGATGCTAAGATTTGTACAATCTATGAAGGTACTAACGAAATTCAAAGAGTTGTTATTTCTGCTGCTATACTTGGTAAAATGCCTAAATCTCCTGCTGCTGCTACTGCTGGTCCTATGGCTAAAAAAGGTCCTATCACTGGGGAAAGAAGAAATATCATCTTCAAAGATGGTTCTGCTCAAGACAAAGTTAATGCTCTTGTTGCTGCTTTACAGAAAGATGGAATCGACTTCTCTGTTGGTATTGACATTAATACTCCTATAGTTGATGCTGAAAGAGTTGTTTCTGCTGGTAAAGGTATTGGAAGCAAAGAAAATATGAAGCTTGTTGAGAATTTAGCTAAGGCTGCTGGTGCTGCTATTGGTTGTTCTCGTCCTGTTGCTGAAGAATTGAGATACTTACCTATCAATAGATATGTTGGTATGTCTGGCCAAAAATTCAATGGTAACTTGTATATTGCTTGCGGTATTTCTGGTGCTAACCAACACTTGAAAGGTATTAAAAACGCTTCTATCATAGTTGCTATCAATATGAAAGCTTCTGCTAAAATATTCAAAAATGCTGACTATGGTATTGTTGGTGATGTTACTGAGATACTTCCTTTACTTACTGCTGCTTTAGGCGGAGATGCTGCTAAAAAACCTGCTGAAGTACCTTACAAGAAAATTAAAAGAATCGTACCTAAGAAAGTTATGGAAATGCCAAAAATATATGTTTGTTCTGGTTGTGGTTATGAGTATAATCCATTCGTTGGAGATCCAGAAGCTGAAATAGCTCCAGGCACAGACTTTACTGCTCTTCCAGAAGAGTGGGTATGTCCTGAATGTAGTGAAGAAAAAGCTAACTTCATTAAGGCATAAATAATAATTAAGTAAAATGCTTAATTTTGATAAACTAACAAAGGAGGAAATTTAATGCATTGCGTTAGAAAAGTTACTGAAGATTTATATTGGGTTGGAGCTAATGAACATCGTTTGGCTCTATTTGAAAATGTTCACCCTTTAACTAGAGGGGTTTCTTATAACTCTTATCTTTTATTAGATGAAAAAACTGTTCTTTTTGATACTGTTGATTGGGCAGTTTGCAGACAATTCTTAGATAATATAGAATATGTTTTAAACGGTAAAAAACTTGATTATATGATTATTAACCACATGGAACCTGACCATGCTGCTTCTATTGAAGAAGTATTGATTCGTCACCCTGAAACTCAAGTTATTGCTACTGAAAAAGCATTCATGTTTATGGACCAATTTGGTTTCACTATTACTGATGACAAAAAAATTCAAGTAAAAGAAGGCGATTCTAGAAAATTTGGTAAGCATGAAATCCACTTCATCGCTGCTCAAATGGTTCACTGGCCTGAAGCTATGGTTAGTTTCGACAGCACTAATGGTGTTTTATTCTCTGCAGACGCCTTCGGTTCTTTCATTGCTATAGATGGAAAATTGTTTGCTGATGAAGTTAACTTCGACAGAGAATGGCTTGATGAAGCTAGAAGATATTATACTAATATCGTTGGTAAATATGGCCCTCATGTACAGCATCTGCTTAAAAAAGCTGGCGGTATAATAGATAAAATTAAAATGCTTTGTCCTTTACATGGACCAGTTTGGAGAAAAGATTTAGGTTACATTCTTGAAAAATACAATAAATGGAGCACTTATGAGCCTGAAACTAAAGGTGTATTAATCGTTTATGCTTCTATGTATGGCAATACTGAAGCTATGGCTGGTGTTGTTGCTTCTAAATTGGCTGAAAAAGGTGTTACTAACACTGTTATGTATGATGTTTCAAGCACTCATGTTTCTTATTTGATTTCTGAAACTTTCAAATATAGCCATGTTATTCTTGCTTCTGTTACTTACAACTTGAATATTTATCCTCCTATGCATAATTATTTAGATGATATGAGAGCTCTTAATGTTCAAAAACGTAAGTTCGCTATCATAGAAAATGGTTCTTGGGCTCCTAAATCTGGTGCTTTGATGCAAGAGTTCATTGAAAACAACTTAAAACAATGTGAAATCATCGACCCTCAAGTATCTGTTTCTTCTTCTATGAAAGATGCTAATATTGGTGAGATTGATTCTTTAGTTGATGCTATAGTTGAATCTATGAAATAATATTAAAAACAACAATTAAAAGCATATAAAGTCGGCCGTAATTTTACGGTCGACTTTTTTATTATTTTTATATATAATTAAAAATATTTGAATAAAAGAGATAATAATATGACATTAAAAAACACTTTAAATGAAGCTATTAAATTATTAGAACTAAATAGAGAAATAATGCTAATAAACATAATAAAATCTAGCGGTTCATCTCCAAGAACTTCTGATGCTATGATGATTGCATATTTTGATGAAAACAATAATAAAAAAACTCTCTCCACTATAGGAGGAGGAGTATTAGAGTTTAAAGTTTTAAATGATGCTTTTACTCTGCTGCAAAAAAAAGAAAATGAGAAAAAAAATTATTCTCTCACCAACGAAGAATCAGGCGGAGTTGGTATGCTTTGCGGAGGTAATGTAGAAATTGATTTTAAATATATAAATAAAAACAACAAAGAAATTATAGAAAGATTAATAGAAGAAGAAAATAAAAAAAACAGCAATGTATATATATTTGGAGCTGGGCACGTTTCATTAGATTTAGTTGATATACTTAATAAGTTATCATTTAATTGTATTGTAATTGATGATAGAGAAGAGTTTGCAAACAAAGAGAGATTTTATAATGCATACAAAATAATAGTAGATGATTATGAGAATGTATTTAATAAAATAAATATCACAGAAAAAGATTATATAATTATAGTAACTAGAGGACATAGTTATGATTATATAGTAGAAAAAAATTCTCTAAAAACAAAAGCCTACTATATTGGAATGATAGGAAGCAGCAAAAAAATAGCTACACTTCATAATAAATTAAAAGAAGAAGAAAAATATACAGATGAAATGATAAAAAGAGTTCATGCTCCAATAGGCATGCAAATAGGAGCAGAATCTACAGAAGAGATAGCTGTAAGTATAGCAGCAGAGTTAATATTAAAAAGAGCAATATTTGAAAATAGAAGGAAAATAAAAAAATAATATGCCTGAAATAATATTAGTATGCGGTGCTGGCGGAAAGACTACATATATAGAAAACTTATCAAAAGCTTACAAAGACAAAAAAGTAATTATAACAACCACAACAAAAATCTATAAACCAAATGAATATACAAATAATATTAATTCTCACTCATTTGACAATAAAAATATAATAGTGCTTGGGAAAGAGTATGATGAAAAAAAGCTAATGTATGCTGGAGATGAAGAATTAAATAATGCTATTAAATATGCTGACATAATATTAATAGAAGCGGATGGAGCAAAGCATTACCCTATAAAAACACCTAATGAAAACGAGCCTGTTATACCTGATATATTATTAGGCAAAATTTCTAAAATAGTTATAATAATGGGACTTCATGCTTTAAATAGAAAATTTAGTGAAGTTTGTTTTAGATATAATTTATGCAAGGAAATAGACAAAGATAAAATTGTAGATATTGAAACTATTAAATTTATTGCAAACAAATATTATATTAATAAGCTTAAAAATAAATGCAGTAATATTCAATTATACTTAAATGATTTCACACAAGATAAAAATATTAATTATAAAAAAACTGCATTTATAATTCTCGCTTCCGGAAGCAGCAAACGTTTTAACGGCAACAAATTACTTCATAAATTTAACTCTCTTAATAATAAAACATTGTTTGAAAACACAATTAATAAAATATCTGATGTAATAAAATTATTAAAAAAAGATGAGAAGTTAAAAAACTTAGAAACATCTATAATTGTTATAAGCATATATGATGAAATAATAAATAAAGAGTTTGAAAATAAATATTATTCTGTTATATATAATACCAATCATAATGCTGGAATAAGCTCATCAATAAAACTTGGGCTAAAAGAAGCAATAAAAAATAATTGTGATAATTTTTCTTTTTTTGTATGCGATATGCCTTTTTTAGGAAGTGATGATATATTTAATATGATAAAGTATTTTTATTTTAGTCAAAAAAATATAGGGGCTATGTTTACAGAAAATAGAGTTTCTAATCCTGCCATTTTTTCTTCTAAATATATTGATGATATTCTAAAATTAGAAAATGATGAAGGGGCATCAAAAATTATAAAGAAAAATATTGATGACACTTTTTTATATACAATAGATGAAATGAAGTTAATAGATATAGATAAAAGAGAAGATTTAAAATAAAAGACAATGGGCTTTAAAATCCCATTGTCTAAAATTATACAATTATTTTTTTTCTTCTTTAGGAAGAATAACATTTAATATAATAGCAGTACAAGTAGCTATAACAACAGGGCTGCTTCCAAATACAGTTTTAGCCCAAGCAGGGAAAGTATCCAAAGCTCCTCCAACTTGAACAGTACCCATACCTAAAGCAACAGCAAGACCTACTATTAAAGTATTTCTAGGACCCATATTTTCAGTAAATACTAATTTAATACCAGTCATAGCAATAGAAGCAAATACCATTATAGTAGCACCGCCTAACACACAAGAAGGTATAGTAGTAAGTAAAGCTGAGAATTTAGGGAATAAACCAGCAACTAATATTATAATAGCAGCAATTAAAAATACTATTCTATTAACAACTTTAGTAGTAGCAACTATACCAACGTTTTGGCTATAAGTAGCAGTAGGCAAACAACCAAATACAGATGATAATATATTAGTAATACCATAAGCAGTGATACCGCATTTTAATTCTTTATCAGTAGGCATTCTTCCCATACCGCCTGAAGTAGTAGCAGAAAAGTCTCCAATAGCTTGAACAGAGTTTACAGCAAATAAAAGTGCTATAGCAATACAAGCAGAAGGATCAAACACTATACCAAAAGGCAGTAATTTGGGAGCTTGGAAAATGCCAGCATTAATAACACTTGTAAAATTAATCATACCAAAGAAAAATGCCGCTATATAGCCTACTATTAAACCCATAAGTATAGAAGCTAATTTTAAGAAACCTTTAGTAAATTGATTAAAGAAAATAACGGCAATAAGAGTAATGAAAGCAACAGTCCAATACTGCCAAGAACCAAAAGGAACAACTTCACCATTTATGCTATATAAAGTACTTCCTCCAGCCATATATCTAACAGCAGTAGGATATAATGAAAGACCAACTGTAAAAACAACAGTACCAGCAATCAAAGGCGGAAATAATTTTCTAATTTTTTCTACAGCCAAACCAAATATAAAAGCAACTATACCTCCTACCACTTGAGCACCCAAAATAATAGCAATACCTTGTATACCAAGCCCTGTACCTTCAGGACCTTTTGCAATAGACTGCATAGTAGATACATAAGCAAAACTAACTCCTATAATCATAGGAAGTCTTGCACCTATATGATAGTTTTTAGTAATAGGTATAGGAAACAACATAATAATAGTAGAAATTGCAGCAAATACCAATGAAGATTGAACTAATAATATTTGCTCAGGACTACCGCTTTTAAGACCAGCTGCAGATGATACTATAAGTGCAGGAGTTACACATCCGACAATCATAGCAACTACGTGCTGAATAGCCAGCGGGAAAGCTTGAGTCATTTTTGGAACAGCTTCATATTGAAACAAAGCATCTTGAGTTTTTTCATTCATACTCATATTTCTCTCCATTTTTCATAATTATTTTATTTATTAAATTAATAAACTATTTTTTACAGATATCTTCCACAAAATATTTTATTAAATTTAAAGCACATTTTTTTCTATACAAAGCTGTTGACCTCGCACTATCCCTAGGCTTCATAATAGCAGAATATGCTTCTTGTATAGATTTAATATTATTTTTCCACTCATTAATATTTGAAACAGCAAATTTTTCTTCTATACTTTCATCTCTTGTAACTGTAACACCTAATGTACAGAAACTTATTTTAAACCTATACTTATCATTTTCTTTACAAACTAAAGCACATATAGCAAGTTTAGATAAAGCATTAGCTTTTCTTGTACCTATTTTCCTATAAAAAGAATATTCATAATTTTTCTTAGGTATTATAATATGAGTTAATATTTCATCATCTTTTATTATAGTTTTACTTACACCAGTAATAAAATCTTTTATTTTTATTTCTCTTTGTGAATCTTTTCCTTTTAATCTTAAAACAGCATCCATAGCATATAAAGAAGGCAAGCTATCAGCAGAAGGAGAAGCATTACAAATATTTCCGCCTATTGTAGCGATATTTCTAATAGGAGGCCCTGCTATACCAGAAGCGCTTTTCTTTAATACTTGAGGGATTAGAGGAGATTTTATTATCTCATCAAATGTAGTTAATGCGCCTATTATAATATTATTTCCATCTTCTTTTATTCCTTTTAACTCGTCTATGGAATTTATAAAAAGCACAGGTCTTTCAAATTTAGCTATTAAATTACTTCCTCTTAAATATTCAACCATCAAATCGGTACCGCCAGCAAAAATAATTGCATTGTGTTTTGATTTTAATTCCAAAGCATCGTTTATATTTTTAGCTATCAAAGTTTCTACCATAATTTTTTACCCTCCTTTGAAGCTATATCAGAAGCTCTTAATACAGCATTAACTATATGATCATATCCAGTACATCTGCATAGATTTCCAGATAATCCCTTTCTAACTTCTTCTTCTGTAGGTTTTCCATTAGTATCTCTTAGTATAACCTCAGATGACATTACCATACCTGGTATACAAAAACCGCATTGAACAGCACCTTCATCTAAAAAAGATTGAACTACAACCTTTCCTCTTTCAGTTTCTGTATATCCTTCTATAGTCATAACTTCTTTTCCTTCGCATAAAGCTATAGGGACTAAACATGAATTAACAACTTTTCCATCTAAAAATACTGCACAAGCACCGCATTCGCCCTCTCCGCAGCCTTCTTTAGTTCCTGTAAGTTTTAATTCATCTCTAATAAAATCTATTAATCTAGTTAAAGGATTCAATTCTGTAGTAATTTTTTTCCCATTAACAGTAAAATTTATAGCCATTATAATACCTCCGCAATATTCTCAGGTAAAATAGGTATGCTTGTGAAATGGTGTTTTAAAGCACTTTCCATAGCAGAAGCATAAGCACTAGCAGCCCCATCAAAAGTTATCTCCCCTATTCCCTTAGCACCTAATGGACCATACTGATATGGCTCACCCATTATACAAGTTTTTATTTCAGGCAAATCTAAAGAAGTAGGAATCATATAATCAGACATTTTTACTTGAAGGAATTTTCCATCTTTATTTACCAATTTTTCTAAAGCTCCCCAACCAAGTGCCTGAGCAACTCCGCCTTTTATTTGACCTTCTACTATCTTTTCATCTATAGGATATCCGCAGTCAAATACAGCCCATACACCTACAATTTTTACTTCTAATGTAACTTTGTCTACTTCTACTTCAACAACATTGATTCCAAGTCCATAACTTGGATAAGCATCTCCTCTTAAAGTAGTAGTATCCCAATCTATTAAATGTGTTGGATGCTTATAATCTTCTATTATTTCTATTTCATCAGCTTCATTCCATCTTTCTTTTAACTTCTTAGAAGCTTCTTGTATTAAATATCCTACTATCATAGCAGAGCGTGAAGCTACAGTAGGACCTGTATTAGGAACAATGTTCGTATCGTATTCAGCTATTTCAACATCTTCTAATGGAATATTTAAATTGTATGAAGCTATTTTTCTAAATGTTGTATGAAGTCCCTGACCTATTTCTGTGTTTGAAGTTAATATAGTTACTTTTTTACCTTTTTTTCTTAATTTTAATTTAGCCTTTATTATATCTCTTTCACCGCTTCCAGTAAAAGCGCATCCATGCAAGAAACAAGATATACCTATTCCTTTATACATGGTGTTCTTATATTCTTTTGCTTTTCTTTCGTAGTCAGATTCTTTTAAAGCCCAATCAAGCATTTTAGGAAGTATTATATTATCATGGAATATACCGCCTGTTATTGTAGGGTCATCTCGTTTTACGAAATATTTTCTTTTTAGTTCAATAGGATCAACACCTATTTTATTTGCAATATTGTCCATAGTTCTTTCTATAGCAAATATTGCTTGAGGAGCACCAAATCCTCTGAAAGCACAGCTAGGTACATTATTAGTAACATATAATCTTCCTAATACTCTCACATTAGGGAAATTATACACATTGGCAGCAGTGTATGTACATCTTTGCATTATAACTCTTGAACTAGCTTCATAAGCACCAGCATCCATATCTGATACTACATCAAGAGCAATGATATTATTATTTTCATCAAGTGCAACTTTAGTAGTTATTTGGGCAGGCTGTCTTTTTACACTGTAAGCCATATCAAATTGTCTATCTAATATAAGTTTTACAGTTTTTTTTGCTTTATGTGTTGCAACTGCCACTACCGCAGATAATACATCAGGATAATGCTCTTTTCCTCCAAATCCTCCGCCTATAGGTGGGGCTACTATCCTTAATTTGTCATCTTCAACTCCAAGTACAGGTGCAGTTGCTTTACGTACATAATATGGACACTGTGTAGATGAATAAATTGATACCTTGCCATTTTCCCATACACCTACAGCGCCATTAACTTCCATATACAAATGTTCTTGATATGGTGTATAATAAGTTTCTTCTATTATAGTTTTTGCTTTTTTGAATGCTTCATCTACATCACCATATCCAGCTTTGAATGATACGAATATGTTGTCATTATTAACTATAGGTCCGCCTAATAATTTTTTAGAATCTTCAATATTTAAAACTACTGGTAAATCTTCGTATTCTATAGTTATTTTTTCAGCAATATCATAAACTATATTTTTATCAGGTCCTACTACAAGAAGTATCGTCTCTCCAATATATCTTACAGAATCTTCTGCAAATGGAGGCCAATCAGCTACTACCATAGTAGTCATATTTTTACCAGGTACATCTTTGTAATCAACAGTAAAATAACCTTCAGGTAATTCGGGAATATTAATCTTTAATATTTTAGCTCTGGCTTTGGTAGAATAAACTATTGTTGCATATAGAATATCTTTTCCAAAGTCTATATCATTTAAATACTTTGTTTTTCCTGTTAATTTATCAAAAGCATCTACTCTTGGAACTGAGTTTTTTAATTCTTTAATAAAAGTTTCCATTGTATATCCTTACTAATTAAAAACTTACACTCTAATTATGCATTATAATCCTCTGGCTTACTCTCTTTATCAGCAGGGAATATAAGATTTGCTAAAATAGATATAATACAAGTTGCAGAAACTGTATCATGGAATACAAATTTCACATAACTAGGAAGACTAGCAATTGCATCCTGATGGTTTGCTATTCCAAGACCTAAAGCAAAAGTAATACCCATTACTATTATATTACGTTCACTAAAACCAGCTTTAGCTATCATTTTGATTCCATTAATTAAAATCATAGCAAATACTGTTATTATAGATCCGCCTAATACAGAGCTAGGTATAGCAGAAAATATTGCACCTAACTTAGGGAAGAAACCGCATAACATTAAAACAAAAGCGCCTGTTGCTATACAGAATTTATTAACAACTTTAGTCATAGATACTATTCCAGCATTTTGTCCAAAAGCAGTATTTGGAAGACAATTAAAGAATGCAGCAGTTGTAGAACCTAAAGCATCTGCTAATATAGCACCAGAGGTTTCTTTTTCTGTAGCTTCTCTGTCAAAACCGGCTATTGTAATACCAGAAGTATTTCCTATAGTTTCAAGTCCTGAAGTTATATAAAGAACAGCAAAACTTATTATAGCAGGTAAAGAAAATTCTATTTTAAAATGCATAGGAAGAGGAATTCTAAACCAAGATGCCTCAGATATAGGCTGCGTATTAACCATACCTAAACAAGCAGAAACTATATATCCTACAACAAGACCTATTAAAATAGCAGAATTTTTAATAATACCTTTACCAAATTTCTGAAGTATAATAATAACAAATAAAGATAAAAAACCCATCGCTAAATTTTTAGGAGAACCATAATCAGGAGATCCAACCCCGCCAGCAAAATAACCAACTCCAACATTAAGCAAACTTACACCTATAGTTACAAGCGTACATCCAACAACCAAAGGCGGGAAAAATTTACGTATATATTTATAGAAAAAACCCATAATAACTTCTGTTAAACTTCCAACCATAGCACCGCCTAATACCATTCCTATACCACCCATAGCAGCAACGCTTTGAGCAGTTGGTACAAAAGCAAAAGATGTACCCATTACTATTGGAAGATTAGCACCGATTTGTCTGTTTTTACCTAATTTTATAGGGTAAAGCTGAATAAAAGTTGTAAGCCCTGATACAAACATAGCACATTGTATCATTACAACAGTATCTGCACCAGATAAACCGCACACTCCTGCAATAATTAATATAGGTGCCAAATTTGAGGTAAACATTGCCATTACATGCTGCATACCTAAAGGAAGAGCAACAGCTATGCTAGGTCGGCCTTCAAGCTGATAAACCAATTCAGAATTAGATTTATTTCCTTCCATTTATAATCCTCCTATTTTATTTCTATATTTATTATAGTAAATATAATTTTTTATTTCACTACTTTAGTACCAGTTTTTCCATTTATAGCGTCTTTAGCTTTTTCAAGTAAAGTAATCATAGCTTCTTTTCCAGTTGCTTCAACAAACTGCATACAAGCCTGTACTTTTGGAAGCATAGAACCAGGAGCAAATTGACCATCATCACAATGTTTTTTAGCTTCAGCTATAGTCATAGAATCAAGCCATTTAACATCAGGCTTACCAAAGTTGATAGCTACTTTTTCAACAGCAGTTAAAATTATAAGCATATCAGCATCAAGCTCTTTAGCAAGTACCGCAGAAGCAAAATCTTTATCTATAACAGCAGCCATACCCTTTAAATGATTGCCTCTTCTTACAACAGGTATGCCGCCGCCGCCGCAGCATATTACTAATGCTTTTTCATTAAGCATTGCTTTAATAGCAGTACTCTCAGCTATAGCAACAGGTTTAGGAGAAGCAACAACTCTTCTGTATCCTCTTCCTGCATCTTCTTTTACATTCCAGCCTAATTCTTTAGCTTTTGCTTCACCTTCTTCTTTAGTCATAAACTGACCTATAGGTTTAGTAGGGTTTTTAAAAGCAGGGTCATTCTCATCAACTACTACCTGTGTAATTAATGTAGCTATTGGTGGAACAGTAATATTTCTATTAGAGAATTCTTCCATAATAGCATTTTGTAAGTCATAACCAATATAAGCCTGACTCATAGCAACACATACTGATAAAGGTATAGGGTTTCCAGTATTATGATTATTAGTATATTCATTCATAGCATTGTTGATAAAACCTACTTGAGGTCCATTACCATGAGCTACTATTACTTCACATCCGCTTTCTACTAAATCTACTATGTTTTTAGCAGTTATTTTTACAGCTTGCATTTGCTCTGCAAGAGTATCTCCTAAAGCATTTCCTCCCAAAGCAATTACAATTCTTTTTTTATTTTCCATTTTTATATCCTAAAAATAAAATTAATTCAATTTTAATATCAGAAAAAAGTTCTTCTTTTCACAATATTAAAGATATAAAATGGTAAGCACTATATTCATAGATACTTACCACTACATTTGTTAATTATTAGCAACCAAATACTCTTGGTTTTCCATCAGAAGCTAATTTGCTTAATACAGCTTGAGGATCTCTAAACTTAGCTAAGAAAATCATAGCAGCTATAACATAAGGTTTGTAGCTAGCTTGTTTGTAAAGAGGTACTCTATATCTGTCAAACACAGAAGCAGCAACCTCACCATCTTTACAGCTAACATCATTAATGTCAGCAGGTAAACAGTGTAAGTATAATGCTTTTCCGTCTTTAGTTTTTTTCATTTTTTCTTCAGTACAGCACCAATCTTTATAGTTAGCATTTTGCTCTAATAGTCTCTTTTCAAGAGCTTTTATTCCATCAGTGTCGCCTTTACCATAAAGGTCTGTTCTCTCTTGCATAGCAGCAAAAGGAGCCCAAGATTTAGGATAAACAACATCAGCATCTTCAAAAGCTTCGTCCATATTGTTAGTGATAGTTAATTTAACGCCAGCAGCTTCAGCATTTTTCTTAGCAATAGCTTCAACTTCAGGCATAAGCTCATAACCTTTTGGATAAGCCAAAGCAACATCCATACCTAATCTTGTGAATAAACCAGCAGCACCTTGAGGTACAGAAAGAGGTTTACCGTAAGAAGGTGAATAAGCCCAAGTCATAGCAACTTTTTTACCTCTTAAGTTTTCTAATCCGCCTAATTCGTGGATAAAGTGTAAAGAGTCAGCCATCATTTGAGTTGGATGGTCTCTGTCACATTGTAAGTTAACTAAAGTAGGAATTTGCTCTAATATACCGTCATTGTAACCTTGTCTTACAGACTCAGAAACTTCTTTCATATATTCGTGACCTTTACCGATGTACATATCATCTCTGATACCTATAACATCAGCCATAAATGATACCATGTTAGCAGTTTCTCTAACTGTTTCACCATGAGCTATTTGGCTTTTACCTTCGTCTAAGTCTTGTACTTCTAAACCTAAAAGGTTACAAGCAGAAGCAAAAGAAAAACGAGTCCTTGTAGAATTATCTCTGAATAAAGAGATACCTAAACCAGAATCAAAAACTTTAGTAGACACATTGCTTTCTCTTAAGAATCTTAAAGCATCAGCAACTGTCCAAACAGCTTGTAATTCATCAAAAGTTTTGTCCCAAGTAAGGAAAAAGTCATTTTTATACATTTTTCCAAATTCAAGGCTATCGAGTTTTGAAATATATTTTTGTATACCCATATTTTTCATCCTTTTGTTTTTTATTTTTTATTTAATTAATATTAATTAATTTTTATTATTTATTAGCACAATATATAGTAGGTACAGCAGCATACATAGCAGCACATACAACTAAATCTTGTTTCCAAGTTTTTTCATTAGGAGCATGAGCTTGAGCTTCAGCACCAGGTCCGAAACCTATACAAGGTATTCCGTTTCTTCCCATAATAGATACACCGTTAGTAGAGAATGTCCATTTATCAGTAAGCGGACGAGCTTTTCTTTCTTTATCTATTTCTGGAGTAGGTCCCATTCTTTCTGTACCATAAAGACCTTTATAAGCCTCTTCTAAAGCTTTAGTTACAGCATGGTCTTCTGGAATTACCCAAGTTGGGAAGTAACATTCTATTGGATAAACTAAACCTTTCCAAGATGGTCTTTCATAATTATACATAGATACTTCAGCACCATATTTTTTTACATTAGGAAGGTTTCTTATTTCTTCTAAGCAGCTTTCCCAAGTTTCGCCAGCTGTCATTCTTCTGTCTAATGAAATAGAGCAAGAATCAGCAACAGCACATCTGCTTGGAGAAGTGTAGAATATTTGAGAAACAGTTACAGTACCTCTGCCTAAGAAATTAGCTTCTTTGTATTGAGGATTGTATTTTTCTTCAAGCATTTTTACTAAACCTTTGATAGGTGTAGAATCTTTAGCATCGTTTTCGTTAAGGCTTCTGATGTCTTGAAGTATGTCAGCCATTTTGTAGATAGCGTTATCTCCTCTTTCTGGAGCAGAACCGTGGCAAGAAATACCTTTAACATCTACTCTTATTTCCATTCTTCCTCTTTGACCTCTGTAAATACCGCCGTCAGTAGGTTCAGTAGAAATTACGAATTCAGGTTTAATTTTGCTTTCTTTACAAATGTATTCCCAGCATAAACCATCGCAGTCCTCTTCCTGTACAGTACCAACAACAACAACTTGATATTTGTCGCTTAAAAGACCTAAATCTTTCATTATTTTAGCACCATAAACACCAGAAACTATACCGCCCTCTTGGTCAGAAGTTCCTCTACCGCCTATTTCTACATCGTTTTCATAACCTTTATAAGGGTCAAATTCCCAGTTGTCTTTGTTACCTATACCAACTGTGTCTATATGAGCATCTATACCTATTAAAGTTTTACCAGTACCCATATAACCTAAAACGTTACCCATAGGATCTATTTCTACTTTGTCAAATCCTACTTTTTTCATCTCTTCAGCAATTCTCTCAATTACACCTTTCTCTTCGCAAGATTCACTAGGAATTGCTACCAAATCTCTTAAAAACTTAGTCATATCAGCTTTATAGCCTTCTGCTTTTGCTTTTATTTGTTCAAATTGTTCTTTTGAAATAGCACTCATTTTTATTTCTCCCTAAAATTATATATATTATAAAATTTTATTATCTCTCTTTTGCTTCCCAAATGATATTTTTCCATCTAATTGGGTCTGTATCGCCTTCTGTGCTGAATAATAATACTTTAGAATTAGAATCAAGTTTTAATTTCTTTCTTAATTCAGCATATTCATCATTAAGCATTATAGTAGCCAAAGCACCAAATGGAGCAGCTCCAGATTCACCAGATACTACTTGAGGGTCTCCTTTTAATGGAGCAGAAAGCATTCTCATACCTCTTGCAGCAACTACATCTTCAGCAGCTATAAAACAATCAGCATGATTTTTAAGTATATCCCAAGAAGTAATATTAGGTTCACCGCAAGCAAGTCCAGCCATAATAGTATTTAAATCGCCTTCTACTATTCTTATTTTACCATCGCCTGCTACAGCACCTTTATATAAACAAGCAGCAGCTTCAGCTTCTACTACAACCATTACAGGAGGATTATCTTTATATTTGTTAGCAAAATATCCAACCATAGCACCAGCCAAAGAACCAACACCAGCCTGTACAAATACATGTGTAGGTCTTTCGCCAAATTGCTCATCAGCTTCTAAAGCCATAGTACCATAACCTTGCATAATCCAAGCAGGTATCTCTTCATAGCCTTCCCAAGCAGTATCCTGTACAACTACTCCGTTAGGCACCTTTGCAGCTTCTGCAGCAGCTTTTCTAACGCATTCATCATAGTTATATTCTTCTATTGTAGCAGTTGCACCTTCAGCTTGAATATTTTTTAATCTTGTTTCTGTTGAGCCTTTAGGCATAAAAATAACTGATTTTTGTCCTAATTTATTAGCAGCCCAAGCAACACCTCTTCCGTGGTTACCATCTGTAGCTGAGAAGAAAGTAGCCTGACCGAACTCATCTTTTAATTTTTTTGAAGTTAATACATCATAAGGGAATTCGCTTACATCTTTTCCCATTTTTTGAGCTATATATTTAGCCATAGAGTAAGAACCGCCTAATACTTTAAAGGCATTAAGACCAAATCTATATGACTCATCTTTTACTTTTATAGTTCCTAAACCTAAATATTTTGCCATTTCTTTTAATTCTGACAATGGTGTTTGTGTGTATTGAGGGAAACTTTGATGAAATGCTTTTGCTTTCTTTACTTCCTCAATAGACATTATTGGTAAATTTTTGTCATCTGACTTAGGCATTTTATTTTCTGCCCATTTAAGCTCACTCATTTACTTCCTCCTTTTTTGAATCTATATAATTATATAGAGTGAATTTACTTATTCCAAAATGATTTGATACCTTATCTCCGGATTTTGTTATTAAAAATACTCCAGAGTCATTTAAAAATTTAATAGCCTTTATTTTTTCATCTTTACTCATTATAGAAGCAGGCTTTCCTATTAATTCTTCACTTTTTAATATAAGTTTTTCCATAAGCTCCTGAGCACTATTTGGTATTTCTTCAAGCTTAGATTTATCTTCTGTTTGAATCAATAAATCTAAATCACTCTTAAATGGTATAAAACTTGTTATATCAAAGTTTATAGACAATATATATCTATATTTACCATTAATATCCTTTATAAAAACAGTTGAAGACTTTAATATTTTGCCGTTTGATGCTTTAGTAAGATAAGACAAATGATCAACTATAGGCTCGCCTTTCTTTAGCTTTTCTATAGTTTTTAATACCACATTTGAAGCACCTTCTCCTGCTTGTCTTCCTGTAACACCTCCATTAATAATAAAAAGAATAGTATGCTCTAAATCATCTTCTTTTAATTCATGAATACAAACTTCGCAATTACTTCCAAATTGCCTTGCTATTCCATGTGCCACACTCACTAAAGTCTCTAGTATTATATTAGAACTCATAAAACCTTACAAAAACCTATTATGTTTTACTATACAACAATCATCAATTGATACGTTTATAGTATACTAATTTTTTTTTAGATTTTCAAGAAAAAATCTAAAAAATTTTGGATTTTTTATACAAATTCGTTGACAAATCGACTTTTTTTAATATCCTATTAAAATATAGATAATAAATTATAAAAATATGAAATTTAGGGGGAATATATGCTATTAATAGGCGGAGGTAAATTAATAACAAGAGATTCTGCTAAACCATTTTTAGAAGATGGGGCAGTTCTTTGTGATGGGAGATTAATTAAAGAAGTTGGTAAAACTTCAGATTTAAAAGCAAAATATAAAGATGCTGAGTTTATAGATGCTAAAGGAAGCATCATTATGCCGGCATTTATAAATATACATGAACATATTTACTCTGCAATGGCTAGAGGGTTCAGTATTAATGGTTATAACCCTAAAGGCTTCTTAGAAATATTAGACGGTATGTGGTGGACTATAGACAGAAATCTTACTTTAGAACAAACTAAACAAAGTGCTATGGCTACCTATATAGAATCAATTAAAAATGGCGTTACTACTGTGTTCGACCACCATGCAAGTTTTGGTCATATTGAAGGCTCACTATTTGCTATAGAAGAGGCTGCTAAAACTATGGGTGTTCGTTCTTGTTTATGTTATGAGGTTTCGGACAGAGACGGAGAGGCTAAATCTAAAGCTTCAGTTAAAGAAAACCTTGATTTTATTAAGCATGCTATGGCTGATAAAACTGATATGATTAAAGGTATGATGGGAATGCATGCTTCTTTCACTATATCTGATAAAACTATGGAAGCTTGTATGAAAGATTTACCTGAAGGCATAGGCTGCCATATTCACGTTGCTGAAGGTATAGAAGATTTGCATGCTTGTCTTAAAGAACATGGCAAAAGAATAGTTGATAGACTTTATGATTTCAAAGTTTTAGGTCCTCAAACTATATTAGTACACTGTATATATGTTAATCCTCACGAGATGGATTTAATCAAAGAAACAGATACTATGACGTCTCATAACCCAGAATCTAATATGGGTAATGCTTGCGGATGTCCTCCTACAATGGAATTAATGAAAAAAGGCATATTAACAGGTTTAGGTACTGACGGTTATACACATGATATGATAGAGTCATACAAAGTTGCTAATGTACTTCATAAACATAATCTCTGCGACCCTAATGCTGCTTGGGGAGAATTACCTACAATGCTATTTGAAAATAATGCTAAAATGGCTAATCGTTATTTCGATACTCCTTTAGGCGTACTTAAAGAGGGTGCTGCTGCTGATGTCATCATTATGGATTATAAAAACTATACAGAATTAAGCGATAAAAACATTAATGGACATATATTATTTGGTATGAACGGCGGACATGTTAATACTACTGTTTGTAACGGTGAAGTATTAATGAGAGATAGAAAACTTACAAAAATTGACGAAGAAGCTGCTTATGCTAAAATAAGAGAAGAGTCTGCTAAACTTTGGAAACAAATTAATAAATAATTAAATATATTAATATTAAGTAATGGGGTATATTTTTGCTCCATTACTATAAATTTTTTAAAACAGTATTAATTAATAATTGGAGGATTATAAATGAGTGATGTAATGACACCCATACCTTTTGGAAACCTTATGAATTGGATTTTGGAAGAAAAAAAATCTGGTAAAGTTTTTGGTATTTCAAGAGCGTTTAAAGCTGATAAAGCTAAATATTATGAAATCTTTGGAAGAAAATTAGAAACTCCTATAGGACCTGCTGCAGGACCTCATACTCAATTAGCTCAAAATATAATAGCTGCTTACTATACAGGAAGCAGATTCTTTGAACTTAAAACTGTTCAAAAAATGGACGGAGAAGAATTAAGCAAATGTGTTAATAAACCTTGTATTACTGCTAATGATGAATGTTATAACTGCGAATGGTCTACTGAGCTTTATGTTCCTCAGGCTTTTGATGAATATGTTAAGGCTTGGGTTGCTTTAAAAGTAATTGCTAAAGAATGGGATTTAGGAGATATGGACGGTTTTCAGTTTAATATATCTGTTGGTTATGATTATGACGGCATTAAAACTGAAAAAATTGATAAGTTTATAGAAGGAATGAAAGACGCTTCAAACACTCCTATATTCAAAGAATGTAAAGAGTGGCTTACTAATAATATAAGCAGATTTAAAAACTTCAAAAAAGAAGATATTGATAAAATTAATGCTGATATTTGTAATTCTGTTACATTATCTACTCTTCACGGTTGTCCTCCAACAGAAATAGAGAAAATAGCTTCTTATTTAATTACAGAAAAAAAATTAAACACATTCGTAAAATGTAACCCTACTCTTTTAGGTTATGATTATGCAAGAAAAACTTTAGATGAAATGGGTTATGATTATATATCATTTACTGATTTCCACTTTAATGATGACTTGCAGTATAGCGATGCTGTTCCTATGCTTCAAAGACTTCAAAAATTAGCTTCTGATAATTCACTTGCATTCGGTGTAAAAATTACTAATACATTCCCTGTAGATGTTAAACAAAAAGAATTACCTTCTGAAGAGATGTATATGTCTGGAAAATCTTTATTCCCTCTTTCTATGACAGTAGCTTCAAGATTAAGTAAAGATTTTGACGGAAAATTAAGAATATCATATTCTGGCGGTTGTGATTATTTTAATATTAATGATGTTATAGATGCTGGAATATGGCCTGTAACTATGGCTACTACTTTCTTAAAAACAGGCGGATACCAAAGAGGAGAGCAAATAGCTAAAAACCTCAAAGAGCCTAAAGCATTTACAAAAGTAGATGTTGCTAAAACAGAAAAAATTGTTGAATGGGGTAAAAAAAGCAAACATCATGTTAAACCTATTAAGCCTCTTGCAAGCAGAAAAGTTAATAAAAAAGTACCTTTAGTTGATTGTTATATAGCTCCTTGTATGGAAACTTGTCCTATTCATCAAGACCTTACTACTTATATAAGACTTAATTCTAAAGGACAATATGAAGAATCTTTCAAAGTAATTATAGAGAAAAATGCTCTTCCATTTGCTACAGGTATATTATGCCCTCATACTTGTATGGATAAATGTACTAGACAGTTTTACGAAGAGCCTGTAAGTATTAGAGCTTGCAAATTGGAAGCTGCTAAAGCTGGATACAGCAAAGTAATTGGCACATTAAAAGCAGCTCCTTCTATAGGCAAAAAAGCTGGTGTTATAGGTGCTGGTCCTGCTGGTCTTTCTGCTGCTTTCTTCTTGGCTCGTGCTGGAGTGGAAGTTACAGTATTTGATAAGAGAGAAAAAGCAGGAGGAGTAGTTGCTAATATCATACCTAATTTCAGAATTACGGCTGAAGAGATTGGAAATGATGTAAGTTTATGCAAACAAATGGGTGTTAAATTTGAATTAGGCAAAGAGATAAAAGACATAAAAGAGTTTGCTAAAAATTATGATTATACTGTTGTTTGTATAGGTGCTCATAAGAATATGCCTTTAAAACTTGAGGCTGGCGAATCTATGAATGCTCTTAAGTTCTTAGAAGAGTTTAATAAAACTAATGGTAGTGTTGAATTAGGTGAGAATGTAGTAGTAATCGGAGGCGGCAACACTGCTATGGACGCTGCTCGTGCTGCTAAGAAAAACAAGGGTGTAAAAAATGTTAGATTAGTTTATAGAAGAACTAAGAGATATATGCCTGCTCACGAAGAAGAATTAAAAGAGGCTTTAGAAGACGGTGTTGAGTTTATGGAATTACTTGCACCTGTTAAATTAGAAAGCGGCAAACTTTTATGCAAAAAAATGGAATTATCTGACTATGATGAAAAAGGCAGAAGAAACGTTGTTGAAACTAATGAAACAGTAGAAGTTTCTGCTAACACAGTAATAGCTTCTATAGGTGAACAAATTGAATCTGACTTCTATAAATCTAACGGCATAGATGTTGATGATAAAGGTAAGCCAAAATGCAATGCTAATAATGAATCATCTATCAAAAATGTTTATGTTGCTGGTGATGGATTATACGGAGCTGCTACTATAGTTGAGGCTATAAGAGATGCTAAAGTTGTTGCTGAATCTATTTTAGGTAAAGCAATCGCTCCTGATTTACCTTCTGTTTCTACTGAAGAGATTTCTTACAGCAAAAAAGGTAACTTAAAAGAAGTATCAAAAGACCCTGAAGCTACAAGATGTTTAAGCTGCGATTATATTTGTGAAAGCTGCACAGAGGTTTGTCCTAACAGAGCAAATGTCTCTATTAAAGTTGAAGGCGGAGCTAAAATATCACAAATTATACACGTTGATTATATGTGTAATGAATGCGGAAACTGTGAAACATTCTGTCCTTATAGTTCTGCTCCTTATAAAGATAAGTTTACATTATTTGCTACTGCAGATGATATGAAAAACTCTAAAAATGACGGCTTCTTGTTTTTAGATAAAGAAGGAAATGCTAAACTTAGAATTGACGGCAAAGAAGAGTCTTATAAGGCTGGAAGTTCTAAAAACTTTAATGGAGTTTATAGCATAGTTGATAGCGTATTTAATAATTATAAATATTTAATATTAAAATAATTTACTTTATACTAATTGTTGCATAGCGAAGGGAATAAAACTATTATTCCCTTTGTTATGTTTATTTTATTAATATATTATTAAAATTGGAGGTATCATATATGGGTGAAAGTGCCAAGATTATAATTAATGGCAAAGAAATGAGCTTTGACTCTGATAGAAAATTAATGGACGTTCTTAGGAATGATTGTAAATGTAAATCAGTAAAAGACGGCTGCTCTGAAGGAGCTTGCGGAACTTGTACTGTATTAATAGATGGAAAACCTACTAAAGCTTGTATACAAACTATAGGAAGACTTCAAGGAAAGAGTGTTCAAACTATAGAAGGATTTACTCAAAGAGAAAAAGATGTTTATTCTCATGCTTTTGCAGTTGCTGGTGCTGTGCAATGCGGATTCTGTATACCTGGTATGGTGATATGTGCTAAGGGCTTAATTGATAAAAACAATAACCCTACAAGACTTGAAATTGTTGCTGCTATAAAAAACAATATTTGCAGATGTACTGGATACAAAAAAATTATTGATGCTATTGAATTAGCAGCTAAAATGATTAGAGAAAATATTGATGTTAAAGAATATAAAGGTAAAGTAAAATTAGGTGACAAAAACATTATAAGAGTGGACGCTAAAGAAAAAGCACTTGGTATTGGTGAATATTGTGATGATGTTGAAATAGAAGGTATGCTTTATGGTGTTGCGGTTAGAACTAAATACCCAAGAGCTAAAATATTAAAAATAGATATAAGCGAAGCAAAAGCTTTGAAAGGTGTAGTTGATGTAATCACTGCTAAAGATTTACCTGGGGCAAAAAAAGTTGGTCATATTTTCCATGACTGGGACGTGCTTATTGGAGAAGGCGAAACTACAAGATTTATTGCTGACGGTTTAGCTTTGATTGTTGCTGAAGATGAAGCTACTGCTAAAAAAGCAAGAGATTTAGTAAAAATAGAATATGAAGAGTTACCTCTTGTAAGAAATCCTCAGGAAGCTATGAAAGAAAACGCTCCTTTAGTTCATGAAGATAGAGAAAGCAATTTACTTACTCATGAAAGATTAGTTAAAGGCAATGCTGATGAAGTAATAGCTAAATCAAAATATAAAGTTACAAGACATTATGAACTTCCTTGGACAGAGCATGCATTTATGGAAGCAGAAGTTGCTGTTGCTATGCCTTTTAATGGAGATGGTATATTTGTATATTCAAGCGATCAAAGTGTTTATGATACAAAAAGAGAAGTAGCTATGGCTTTAGGAATAGACCCTGAAAAGGTTGTAGTTGAAAATAAATATGTAGGCGGTGGTTTCGGCGGTAAAGAAGATATGAGCGTTCAGCACTATGCTGCTATAATGGCTTATAGAACAAAAAGACCTGTTAAATTCAAACTTACAAGACAAGAAAGTATTAACTGGCACCCAAAACGCCACCCTATGAGCATAGATATGACTACTGCCTGCGATGAAAACGGCATACTTACAGCTATGAAGGCAGTTTTAATAACAGATGCAGGTGCTTATGCTTCATTATCTGGACCTGTACTTCAAAGAGCTTGTACTCATGCTGCCGGTCCTTATAATTATCATGTTATAGATATAGAGGGTAAATCTTTCTACACTAATAACCCTCCTACTGGACCATTTAGAGGTTTTGGTGTTCCTCAATCTTGTTTTGCTACGGAGATGAACATAAACTTGCTTGCTGAGATGTGCGGTTTAGACCCTTGGGAGATAAGATACAGAAATGCTATTCGTCCTGGTCAGGTGCTTCCTAATTATCAAATAGCTGATGATTCTACTGGTCTTGTTGAAACATTAGAGGCTGTTAAAGATATATTCTACAACAACAAATATGTAGGTATAGCTTGTTCTTTGAAAAACTCTGGTGTTGGTGTTGGGCTTCCTGATACTGGAAGAGTTCGTTTAGTTGTAAAAGATTCAAAAGTTAATGTATATTCTGCTGCTTCTTGTATTGGACAGGGTATTGCTACTGTGCTTTATCAAATAGCAGGTGAAACTCTCAATTTGAATGATGATGAGATAATAGTTCATCAGCCTAATACTGCAACTTCTCCAGATTCTGGTACTACTTCGGGTTCAAGACAAACACTTATTACAGGTGAAGCTTGTAAGAGAGCTTGTGAAGACCTTAAAAAAGATTTAGATTCCGGCAAAACTTTAAAAGACTTGGAAGGAAAAGAGTATTACGGAGAATGGCTCACAATAACTGACAAAATGGGAGTAGATAAACCTCACCCTGTTTCTCACGTGGCTTATAGTTATGCTACTCAAGTATGTATACTTAATGAAGATGGTACAATACAAAAGGTAGTTGCTGCTCATGATATAGGAAAAGCAATTAACCCTATAGCTTTAGAAGGACAAATTGAAGGCGGTGTTGTTATGTCTTTGGGCTATGCTTTAACAGAGAAATTCCCGCTTGAAAATTGTGTACCTAAAGTAAAATTTGGTACTTTGGGATTATTTAGAGCTGACAAGACTCCTGATGTTGAATCTATTATTATAGAAAAAGAAGGGGTTCCTTATGGTTATGGTGCTACTGGTATAGGAGAGATTTCAAGTATACCTACTGCTCCTGCTGTTGCTTTGGCATATTATAAATTTAACGGCGAGTTCCAAACAGAATTGCCGCTTAAAAATACTCCTTATTCAAGATAATTTATGAGTTTAATTAATAATGAACTTGTAATTGTAAGAGGAGCTGGTGATTTAGCTACTGGTGTTGTGTACTCTTTATATAAGGCCCATTTCAAAGTTATTATATTAGAGACGCAGCACCCCTCTGCTATAAGAAGAAAGGTTGCATTATCTGAAGCTGTTTATGATGGTAAAACAAAAGTTGAAGATATTGAAGCTGTACTTGTAAAAAACTATGAAGAGGCTCTTAATACAATTACAGATTATAAAGAAATTCCTATTCTTATTGACACTAACTGTGAAATATTAAATCATATAAAACCAACATTTTTAATTGATGCTATAATCGCTAAAAAAAATCTCGGTACTAACAAATCTATGGCAAAATATACTATAGCATTAGGACCTGGTTTTACTGCTGGTAAAGACTGCGATATTGTTATAGAGACTATGAGAGGGCATAATCTCGGAAGAATGTATTTAGAAGGCGAAGCAATACCAAACACAGGAATACCTGGAAACATTGGAGGCAAAGAATCTGAAAGAGTAATACATGCAAGCTCTGACGGCATTATTGAAAACATAAAAAACATAGGTGATTTTGTAAGAGAAAAAGAAGTTATAGCATACATAAACAACGATAACAAGAAAATAGAAGTAATAGCACCTTTTGAAGGGCTTTTGCGAGGCATTATAAGAGATGGTTTTAAAGTACATAAGGGATTAAAAATAGCAGATATTGACCCAAGAAAATCAGAATATAATAATTGCTTTACAATTTCAGACAAGGCAAGGAACTTGGGAGGAGCTGTACTTACTGCTATGATGTGTTTATATAAAAACAATTAATTTCAAATTATAGATTTTTTTATTAAATTAAAAAATTTTGTATATTTTTTATTGTTCTTTTTCCCGCGTACGAGCTGTACCACCTTGCCGCACGGTAATGTTATGCTTTAATTATAACTTCTTAGAAGTGCGGGGGAATGCCTTTTAATGTACAATTAAATTATAAAATTTATAATAAAAATGCAGCCTTTTTGCTTCTTTGTGGCAATACCGAAGGCACTTCCTGCGGTCGCAAAAGAAGTAGGGTGCTACTCTACGGGCACGCTTCGCAGGGGGGCAAAGCCACCATAAATATTTAACAAAAAAAAATTAAAAATTTTCAGTATAAAAATAACTATATTTTAGAATATAATTTTTTATTCAACTTTTCCCGCCTTCGCTCTGCAGACTTCGTCAAACTTTTCGCCATTCGGGTACGCTTCGCATGGGGTAAAGCCTCTACAAATAATCAAAATATAAAAACTAGTCTGATAAAATACAAACCTTTAGTATATAAATAATTTTTAAATAATAATATCATATATATTTCTTGTTTCTAATACTTTTACTCCAACCTCATATTCACGCATATATTTAGCAAGCTTATATCCGTTTATAAGAATTATTTTTATGTCTTTTAATTCCTCTACAACATTCTTTGCTTGAGGTGTATAATCTGAAGTTGTAATAAAAATTCCTCTGCTTATGCCATTAACATTTTTAAGACCATGTGCAAATTTCGTTATTTCTGTGTCATTAACTTTATTATTTTCTTTGTAGCATTTACATTGTACACCCACTATATCAAAACCAAATTTATCCATAGTAAGCGTGCCGTCAATTCCTCTATCTCCGCTTCCGCCTGTTCTATACTTTTTACCATAGCCCATTTTTTCAAGCAAATCTAAACATATATTTTCAAACCTTGTACCCTTATCAACACTGCTCTCCCCCATTAGCTGCAATCTATCTAATACATCTTTTTCTACGCCCTCATAATATTCTTCAATACTCTTTTCAACCTCGCTTCTGTTTTCATCTTCTTCTATGTCATCACTATCATCATCATTATTATGGCTTTTGCTGTTTTCTAAATATGGAGTTTTTTCTTTTAGTGTTTTGAAATCAAAGTTTGGATTTTCTTCATAGAACTTTTTTCCGAAATCAGTAATTATATATTTGCCTCTATCTACATTTTCTAAAAGTTCTGCTTTTTTAAATAAAATAAAGACCAATGCACTCTATCTTTAAATTTATAATTTCCATTTTTATGTAATAAATTAAAATCTTCATCTGAAGTATTAGTATAATCTTTTACAATATTAAAAATATAGTTTATATTAATAGGTTCTGTTGCATTATACAAACATTTAAGAACATATTTATCATAATCTCTGTACTTCAAAAGTGCCATAATATATACTCCGAAAGCATTATTAAAAAATCATACTTCAATAATCTCTTTTTTACAAGAAAATAATTTTTTTAACAAAACATCAAAAACATAGTATTTATTTTTTCCACTAACAAATTTATTTTTTCTACATAAATGATATAATTAATTATTAAATAAGAAAGGACTTATTATTAATATGCTTGCAGATTATCATGTACATACAGAGTTTAGTGATGATTCTAACTATCCATTAGAAGATGTTATAAAAGATGCTATCAAACTAAACATAAATGATATTTGCATCACAGACCATGTAGACTATGGCATAAAAAAAGATTGGGATGAAATAGAAATAAAAGATAAAGATACAATTACAAATGTTAATTATCCAAAATATATAGAAGATATTAACAAAATGAAAGAAAAATATTCAAAACAAATTGATATAAAAACAGGGCTTGAATGCGGAATACAAACCTCTACTATTCAAAAATACGAAGAACTATTAAAAAAATATTATTTTGATTTTATTATATTTTCTGTTCATCAGGTAGACAATAAAGAATTTTGGACACAGGACTTTCAAAAAAATAAAACACAAAAAGAATATAATGAAGCATATTATAAAGAAATACTTGAAGTTGTAAAAAAATTTAAAAACTATTCTGTATTAGGACATTTAGATTTAATTATTCGCTATGACAAAAAAGGAATATATCCATTTGAAAAAGTAAAACCCATCGTAGAAGAAATACTAAAAATAGTGATAGAAGACGGCAAAGGAATAGAATTAAATACCTCTTATACAAGATATGGATTAAAAGACACAACCCCTTCTCTTGATATATTAAAACTCTATCATAAATTAGGTGGAAATATTATAACTATAGGAAGCGACAGCCATCAGCCTTCTCATTTAGGTTTTAATATTAATGAGGCAAAAGATATATTAAAAAATATAGGATTTAAACAATTTTGCACTTACAGTAAAATGATACCTGCCTTTCATGATTTATAAAAAACTATACGTTTTAATTTACAGCTTTCAATAAAATTGACAAAGCGTATAATACTGTTATAATTATAAAAATAATGCCAACCTAGCTCAGTTGGTAGAGCAACGCATTCGTAATGCGTGGGTCGTGGGTTCGATCCCCATGGTTGGCTTTTTTAATATTTGTAAATTAGTAAAATATTTTTTGAAATAATAATTAATTAATTTGTTTATCATAAAATGAAAGAATTTGAACTTATAGAAAAAATAAAACAATTATCAGACAATTTCAATAAAACATCAAACATTAATATTGGCGATGACTGCGCTGTATTAAAAAATATTAGTGATAAAAAAGATATTCTTGTAACAACAGATATATTAGTCGAAAATATACATTTTAGTCTTAAATATTATTCTTTTTATGATGTTGGATGCAAATCTGCACAGGTTAATATTAGTGATATTATATGTAAAGGTGCTTTTCCTAAGAGTGCGTTTGTATCATTATCTATACCCAAAAATATTACAGAAGAAAATATTTTACAATGGTATAAAGGTTTTTTGGAAGCATGCAAACCATATAACATAGAGATTTCAGGAGGAGATACAACTAGTTCAAATAATGATTTTTTTATATCTATAACATTAATCGGTGAAATAGAAAAAAACAAAGCAATACTTAGAAGCACAGCAAAAGAGAATGACAATATTTATGTTTTAGGAATTGTTGGAGAAAGCGACTTAGGATTAAAAAAATTATTATCTGGAAAATACAGCTATGATGATGAAAGTGTAAAAACTCATTTAAGACCAAAACTTTTTTTTAATGAGTGGCAAGATATAATAAAAAAATACAAAATAAACTCTTCTATAGATATTAGTGATGGACTCTTACAAGACTTATCTCATATAGCAGAGAAGTCTAATTTGTATGCTAAGGTATTTGAAGATTCTAATTGGCAAAAGGTTAATAGATTTTTTAATGATAATAACAAAGAAGTATTAAACTCAATACTCACAGGCGGTGAAGATTATGCTGTATTATTTACAACTCAGGAAAATATAGAAGAAAAAGATAATCTTATAAAAATAGGAAAAATGACATCATTAAATCAAGAAAATAGAGTTTTGTTTATAGATAAAAATAATAAAGCAATAAATTTTAAATATAAAGGATACAATCATATTTAAAACTTACTATCAGCAATTTTATCTAAAGCATATTTTTTATATTTTTCTCTAAGTGTAATAGAAGGTATCCACCAAGCAATAGAAAACACTTTTTTCTTTATAGATTCTATTTTTTCTTTGTAAATATTATAATCATCATAAGTTTTCATTACATAAACATTATACGAATAAAAAGCATGTTTTTTTCTGTCTATTTCAACATCAAGTCTTTTCATTAGATTATGACAAAGTTTATAGAACTCATCTTTATTATCTGCTTTATAATTATTAAAAGTGTGAAGCAAAGAAAAGAAATTATGATAATTACAATCTATTAAAAGTTCTTTTTTATTTTCTTTATAGTAATTAAAAATATTTTCAAATACTTCCAATATTGCTAAAGGCATATTTTTTGTATGTGCAATATTTCCTATCAAAGAAGTGCTTCTTTGTAAATAATAATATTTGGAATTGTTATTGTAACACATTTTTGGATTATAAACTAAAAATCTATAAAACATATCTACATCTTCAGCAAGTCTATATTTAGAATATAGTAATTTATATTTAGTTAAAAAAGATTTATTATACAATTTATTCCAAGCAACAACCAAAGGATATTCCGGTGTATTTTCTTTTTCTGGAGTATTAACATTAAAATTACTAATGCCTTCAATATAAGAGTTTTTAAATTGCTTCTTCCAAATATTTAATCTATTGTGATAATAAGGCTTTATATTATTAGCAGTTTCATTAACAGTATATATATTATTTGTAAAAACTATGTCAGCATCATTCTGTAAAGCAGTATTATATAACTCTTCAATAAAGTTCTCAGATACAAAATCATCAGAATCTATAAATGAAACATAATCAGCTCTGCTTTCTAATAAACCGCTATTTCTTGCAAAACCTAAACCTTGATTTTCTTTGTGATTAATAAGTTTTATTCTGCTATCTTTATTTATATATTCTCTAATAATGCTTTCACAGCTATCTGTAGAGCAATCATTTACACAAATTATTTCTATATCTTTTAATGTTTGATTAATAACACTATCCAAACATTTTTTTAAATATTTTTCAACATTATAAATTGGTAAAACCACAGAAACTTTAGGCATTATAAATATCTCCTATTCTTTCATATTATAATTGGAATATATATCTACTATTTTTAGTAAAACCTCGGTCATCTTCTCTAAAGATTGAATAGGAATATATTCAAATCTGCTATGGAAATTCTCTCCACCCGCAGATAAATTAGGACATGGCAAATTCTTAAATGACAATCTAGCTCCATCAGTGCCTCCCCTAATAGGAACTATTCTTTCTTTTACACCGCATTCATTAAAAGCCTTTTTAGCATTCTCTATTAAATGCATATGAGGAAGTATTTTTTCTTTCATGTTATAATAGCTATCTTTAAGATTAACTACAAATGTATTTTCACCATATTTTTTATTTAGAAATTTAGAAATATTTTTTATAAACTCTTTTTTATTCTCAAACTTTTCTTTATCATGGTCTCTTATTATATATTCAAGTTTAACATTTTCTTCATTTCCTTCCATAGATGATAAATGATAAAACCCTTCATAATTTTCTGTATACTCAGGTTTTTCATTTTGAGGAAGCATATTGTTAAACTCAATAGCAAGAAGCAAAGCATTTTTCATTTTGTTTTTAGCATAACCAGGGTGAACATTAACCCCATTAACAACCACATTACAAGAAGCGGCATTAAAGTTTTCGTATTCTATCTCTCCCAATTCTCCTCCGTCTATAGTGTATGCAAAATCAGCTCCAAAGCCTTCAACATCAAAATGCTCTATGCCAGAACCTATCTCTTCATCTGGAGTAAATGCTATTTTTATTTCACCATGTTCTATACTTTTATCATTCATTATAGTTTCAACCATAGTCATAATCTCAGCAATACCAGCCTTATCATCGGCGCCCAAAAGCGTTGTACCGTCTGTTACTATTAAATCAGAACCTATATATTTATTTAAATTGTTAAAATCTTTAGCACTAAATATTATATTTTTTTCTTTATTTAGAAGTATATCCTTTCCATCATAATTTTTTATTATATTAGCTTTTATATCTTTTCCGCTAACATCTTCAACAGTATCTAAATGTGCAATAAATCCTATTTTTGGCTTGTCTTCTTTTTCTTTAGTTGCAGGAATAGAAGCATATACAAAAGATTTATCATTAATATAACAATCATTAACTCCTAAATCCTTTAACTCTTTTAATAAATACTCAGCAAATATTCTCTGCTCCTTAGAACTCGGAGTTTCACTATTATTATCAGATGATGATGAAGTATCAAAAGCAGTATATTTTATAAATCTTTCATAAGCTTTCATAATATTATCCTAAAAATTAATGTATATATATTATCAAAAATTGTTAAATATTCAATATATTATTTAATTGATATTTTAATTTGTTTATGTTATATTAGCTAAATTAATAAGTAATGGGTAATATTATGAAAAAATATTTAATAATTGTTATTCTTTTTTTTAACACATTATATAGTCAAACAACAAATACAAACTCTGGTAAATACGGAGTTTTAAGTGCATCATTAGAATTAACAGCATACGGCAGAATGAGCGACTTAATAGAACAAACAGGAAATGAAGATACATTAGGAGTTCTTCTTTATGGCGATTTACATTATATAAAAGAATATAAATATGCATCTATTGAAGCAAATATTAATGCAAGATTTTATGAGCCATTATCGCATAAAGCAAGATTTTATAAGGATATGTCTCCTCCTCTTTTTGATTTTTCTAAGATGAATCTATTTGTAAATTTTAAATACATAGGCATAAGAGCTGGAGTGTTAGAGCCATACACAAAAAATATACCTATGACATCATATTTCCCTACCCTATTTTATTTTCATACAGTAAGCAGCAATAAAGCAACAGTATTGTCAGGACCAAGAGATATGCCTATAGGTTATGAAACACAGCTTATACCAAGATATGATACAGGCATTATGTTAGAGTCATCTTTTTATGGTGTATTTATTGGAATTGGTATGGTTAATGGGGATATGGGACTTGATGCTAACTCTTCTAAAGGCTTAATGGCTAAAATATCTTACAGTAATGATTATATAAATACAGGTGTAGCTGGAATAGTTACAGAGTTAGGCTCTATACCTATAAAAGAATGGGGAGACAGTGTTAATGCTTTTTTCTATTTTAAAAATGGAAGAGACGGAAGATTTACAGTTGGAGTAGAAGGCTTTTGGTTTAGGCATGGCATAAGAAGATATAATGAATATTTTCCGGGAGAAAGTAATACAAATAAACATCACTATAACGAGGGATATTATACAGACTTTTCTGTGCAGACATTTAATGGGAATGAGCCTTATTATGCTATGAGCGGTTTTCTTTTTTTTGAAGCGAGAAGATTATGGATTATAGATATTACAGCACATGTTGGAGTGCATGATAATAATATTTATTCAAACAGCGAAGATATTTTTCAGCCTAAATATAGAGCATTTTTAAGACTCACTTTTAATGTTACAGAAGATTTTAAAATTATGATTTCAGATACATTCACTTATGACCCTGTTTATAAAAACAATTATCAATACTATGAACTTGAAAATAGGCAGCAAGTTGGTGTAATTTCATACAATGAAAAAGATGGTCATTATACTGTAGACAATGATTTTTATATAGGTTTGAGTTTCAAATTCGGAGGAGTTTGGGGCAAATAATTAAGAAACAAAATTATCAATTTCTTTTAAAATATTTTCTCTTAAGATGTTTCTTTTTATTTTTATTTCTTTTAGAATATTTAATGCAAGAGAGGCATCTTTAAGAGATTTTCTTATCTGCCAAAAACCACTGTCCCAAAGAGATATTTTAAATTTATCAGTATTAATTTTTTCTACATTACTATAAAAATACTTATAAAGCTCTTTTGAAATATAAATTAAATCTTTAGCTTCTTTTGTAAAAGTAATATTTTTTAAATAATTATATACAAATCTGCTTTCACCATCATAATTAAAAAAACTATTATTACAAAAAACTTCTTTATAGTCAAATGGATAAAAATGATTAATTATTTTGTAATATTTATTATTATAATAAACATTATCCATAGCAGAAGTTTGATTTGAAGTAGAAAATAAACTCCACACTACACAGTCATTTTTAAAATCATTAGAAAAACTTTTTTTTGGAATAATAAACTGATCGCTTCCATTAAGCCAATTAACTTTCACACTCCTTCTAACAGCATGTATAATCATAGCTTTTTCAAAGTTTTCTTTTGTGATTGAAAGAGAACCAGCCGAAGCCTGAGGGGCAGAAAATATTGCTGTGAGATTTTGTTTTTGTAAATCACTTCCGCAGCTCATAAGTGAACCTATAAAACCGTCGCATATTTTATTTCTTATGTCTTTTCCTTTTTCTTTTACAACTATAGCAGATGATAAAGGCACAAATGACGATGTTGTTCTTATTCTTTTTATCCATTTATTTAATAACTCTTCTCTTGAAACTACACTATAATTTTTTTTAGTTTTTAATTCTCCATTATCATCAAGTATATCTAATATTATATTTTCTTTTTTTATATTAAACAATTTTGAAACTTTCCATATTATAAAACTCACAGGAAAAGGAGTTGTTTTTGAAGTGTTGTCAAAATTAGAAGAAGAAAATATAAAACCATTCATAAATTTATAATTACAAACATTGTTTCTAAACTTTTCATTGTTATTTGATTTTATATAATTTGTTTTAGAAAATATTGCTAAATAAACTTCTCTATCTAAAAATTCTCTGTATATTCTAAACATAAACTGTGCATAAAGCTCTCTTGAAGATTCCCCTAATTTTTCAGAGTGCATAATATCTCTTATTTTGCTAATGCTTACATTTTTTTTGCTTTTTGAATTTGTACCTGCAACTTGACTTGTAGCATACGGCGGGTTTATAAATATTAACCATTTTAAGTTTTTATTATTTAAGTCTTTTATTAATTTTTTTGGAAGCTTTTGATAGTTAAAAATATTTTCTGAAATAACTATATCATCATTCAAATAATCATATTGAAACAGACAAGCTTCTCTAAACTTTTCTTTGCAATAATCAATATCATTTTCATCTATTGTAGACATATACAAATATTTATATAGCTCTTTATCTAAATAATATTCTAAATTACCAGTTCCGCATGCCATATCCCATATTCTGTAATTGCCGCTTTTTAATTCATCTATAGAAATAATGTCATTAATATACTCTAAAGACTTTTTGGCAAATATCAAAGGCGTATAAAACTCACCTAAATATCTTTTTTTGGAATTATATTCACTCATATTATAATATCTGTGTAAATTGCGTCTCTTTAGATTTTTTATTATTTATCTCAATTATCTCTTTTTCATCATTAACATAAGAAACTGTTATAGATAAAGTTTCACTATCTTCTTTAGAGAAATAACCCATTATGTTTGCAGATTTTAATACTGCTTCTTTTATATTCTCAACTTCACCATAAAGCTCTAAATAACCAAAAGGTCCTTTATTATAATTTGGTCTAAATGTAATGGCGTTTTTTCTCTCTCTTTTTTCTAATGCATCATTTTCATTTTCATTTCTTCCGAGTATGAGTTTTGCATTATTATTAATTCTTATATGTCTTCCTATAGCTAAATACTGCATAAGCTCCATATTAATAATATCTCTTCCATTATGAGAAACTAACTCCTCATACCTTCTTCCATAACTTTTATCAACTATAGAACAGCACCCGCCAGAAGGAATAGGATAATCATCTATACCAAACTCTTTAGCAAGCTCCATCTGTACCTGCCTGCTTCGTCCGTATATATCATAAAGATTTTCTCTGTTTATAAGCCCCTCACTTTCTGCTATTGTAATGGGAAGGAGCTTTGCAGATAATGGTCTTAAAAGTTTTCCCTCAAGTCCGCTTTCTCTTATGGAATTAATTAAGTCTTGAGATTTTTGACTCATAGGTCTTTGCCCTTTAACCTCTCCGGTAGCAATAAAATCAAAACCCTCTTCTTCCATTATCTTTTTTGCAGTTTTAAGCATAAGTATATGGCAGTCCAAACAAGGGTTAATAGAACTTCCATAACCATATTTTGGATTTAAAAACATATCAATATATTTATCTTTCAAAGAAACAAATCTTATTGGAATATTAAGAAAATCAGCAGCCTTTTTAGCAGGGTCATCATAATGTATATTCATAAGCTCATTTTTAATTACAGGATATTCAAGCCCAGTAACAAATCTTATAGCAAGAACATCAATATTTTCTCTTTTTAATATAGCCCCCACAAGCATACTGTCAAGCCCACCTGAAAGAAGCAAAATAGCCTTAGCTTTTTTCATTTATATTTTACCTTTATTTTAATAATTTTTTTGAGTATATATTTATTTTCTAATTTATTCAATAATAATAATTTGTTGAAAATATTTAGTAGCAATATATATTCTTTTCATTAAAAAAATACCTATTCTTATAATTGAATTAATATATCTCTAAACAAATATATTTGATTATATAAATTTTTATTTATTCAACTTTTTCCCGCCGCAAAAAGTTGCAAAAAATGCAAATGTTTTAGCTTTATATGTAAGCAATATGTAATCTAAAATAATATCTATATCTTTGAATAAAAATGCAGTTCTTTTGCTTCTTTTATACCAATAAAAGAAGTGGGGGCGTGGGGGCTAGTCCCCACAAATAAAAAATTAAAAAATATTTCTGACAAAATTTATTTATTTTAGTATATATTCATTTTATAATTTACTCAATAATAATAATTTGTTGAAAATAAGAAGGCTAATCATAAAAATGATTAACCTTATTTAATAAATCTCTTATTTATAATTTTTAATCTCTTCTTCTGTTAGCAAGCATCAAAAGTCTTAGTAAACTGAGTATAGCAGTAACAGCAGCAGCAACATAAGTTAAAGCAGCAGCATTAAGAACTTTTTTTGCTCCATAAAGTTCTTCAGAATCTAAAAATCCGCCCTTATCCAAAATCTTTATAGCCCTATTAGAAGCATCAAACTCTACAGGCAATGTTATTAAAGAAAAGAATACAGCAAAAGCAAATAATATAATTCCTCCCATCATAAGATATTGAGAAATGCTTCCAGCCCCTCCAATAACAATACCAATAAGTACAAGCATAGGTCCAAATTGATTGCCAATAGCACATAATGGATAAAAACTATTTCTTAAAGTTAAAGGTGCATAGCTTCTATCATGTTGTATAGCATGACCTACTTCATGAGCAGCAATACCTAAAGCAGCAACATCTGTGCCATTATAAACATTATTAGAAAGTCTTAAAACTTTAGCACTTGGGTCATAATGGTCTGTTAAATGCCCGTTTATTCTCTCTATAGGAATATTTAAACCATAAGCATCTAATATATATTTTGCTGTTTGTGCTCCTGTTATTCCTCTTTTGTTTTCTACCCTGCTATACTTTGAATAAGCACCATTTACTTTCATCTGTGCCCATAAACCTAATAATATACCAGGTATTAATATCCATATATATCCAAAATAATATTCAAAATATCCGCCAAACATTATTTATCCTCCTAAAATTACTCTAAAATTATAGCATTAAAATATAACAACCTCAATACCAATAAAGTAAAATATTTTTACTTCTTTGTAAGAGTTAATATTAAAACTTGAACAACAGACATATCAATTTCAGGAACTCTCAAAGCCTGAGCAATATTATACGGCTTATATTGTTTAAGTTTATTAATAGCATCAATCTTCACGCTTTTTAAAGTAGAATAATCAAAATCTTCAGGTATACGCATTTTCTCGTATTTTTCTATATCTCTTATTTCGTTTAAATACCTTGCAATATAACCTTCATATTTTATAGCAATCTCGGCATTCTCCAAAACATTTTTATTGTAATCACCGTCTATTAAATGTGTAATTTTATCTATACTCCATTCAGGACGTTTTATTATAGAAGATAAACTCATTGTGCGATATTCTTTAGCCTCTTTTGTAAAACCTAACTCTTCGGTTTCTTTTTGAGTGAGTGTTCGTTTATTTAAGTATTCCACAAGTATTTGAGTTTTTTGTTTTTTATCTCTCACTTTCTCTAGTCTCTCTTTACTTGCAAGACCTATATTATAAGAAAGCTCGGTTAACCTTTCATCAGCATTGTCCTGTCTTAAAAGCATTCTATGTTCTGCTTGAGAAGTAAACATTCTATGAGGCTCTTTAGTGCCTTTTGTAGTTAAATCATCAATTAAAACACCTATATACCCATCGCTTCTTTTTAATATAAATGGTTCTTCTTTTTTTATTTTCAAACTTGCATTTATTCCAGCCATAATACCCTGACAAGCTGCCTCTTCATATCCGCTTGTACCGTTAATTTGTCCTGCCAAAAATAAGCCTTCTATTTTTTTAGTTTCCAAAGTTGGCTTTAATTCTATAGGGTTCACATAATCATATTCTACCGCATATGCTGGTTTTAATATCTTTACTTCTTCTAAACCTTTTAATGACCTTATCATCTTTATTTGAACATCTTCCGGCAAGCTTGAAGAAAATCCATTAATATAAACTTCATTTGTTCTGTAGCTTTCTCTCTCTAAGTGAAGCTGATGACGAGGCTTATCTGCAAACCTTACAACTTTATCTTCTATGCTTGGGCAGTATCTTGGCCCTATACCTGTTATCACTCCGCTATACATTGGAGATAAATGAATATTGTCTTGAATTATTTTATGTATATTTTCATCTGTGTAAGTGATATAGCAAGGCTCTTGAACTATATCAATTTTATCGTCCAAAAAAGAAAATGGAGTTATTTCATCATCACCTTTTTGCATTTCTAATATATCAAAGTCAATAGAATAATAATCCACTCTCGCAGGTGTTCCTGTTTTTAATCTTCCTACTTCAAGCCCTAATTTTCTTAAATTATCAGAAAGCCCTATTGCTGGAAGCTCACCAATTCTTCCTGCCTGTTTTTGATATTTACCAATATGAATAAGCCCATTTAAAAATGTTCCTGTTGTTAATATAACTGCTTGGCATTCATACTCTATGCCTCTTTCTGTTTTAAGTCCTTTAACTACATTATTTTCAACAACTACTTCTGTTACTATATCCTGATGAAGTGTGAGATTATCCTCGGCGTATAATGTTTTAGTAGCTTCTTCTTTATATGCATATTTATCTGCCTGTGCACGCGGAGCCCATACTGCTTTTCCTTTGCTTCTGTTGAGCATTCTAAATTGCATCATAGTTTTATCTATTAATATGCCCATCTCACCGCCGAGTGCATCAATCTCTTTAACAATAGTACCCTTAGCAACTCCTCCTATTGAAGGGTTACAAGACATTTGACCTATGGTATCCAAATTAATAGATATAATCAAAGTTTTCATTCCAAGTCTTGCAGAAGAAAGTGCCGCCTCTATACCAGCATGCCCAGCACCAACTACTATAACATCATATTTATTATTCATAATTAAGACTTCTCTCTATATTTTTTATTTAATTATTAAAAATGATATATTAAAAATACTATATTGTAAAGCTGCATTTTTATAAGTTAATTTTTATATTATATTGACTTCATAGTAATTTTATATTATTATAATTTCATAATTATTTATGAATATACTAAAATTAAAAAACTTTTTTCAATATATATAATAATTACTATTTTGTATATATTATTACTTAAGTATAAGAATTTAGAAAACTCATAACAAATATAATTATTGATTTATTATAAATAATTATAATAAAAATATATATCTTAGGTTTTTTATGATTAAAAATATATTATTAATAGCTTTTTTTATGCTCTCTATGATTTCTTGCAGTAATGTAAAAATATTAGACCCTAATGAAAGAGATGTTGAAGTTCAGTATATAGCAATCGTAAAAAATGGTTCAGAAATTTACAGGTATGTCTCTAAAAATGTAACTAGTTCTATGAAGTTTAAATTAAAGGATTTCGCTGATGATTTTACAAATATATGGTGTTTAGAATTGTATGATGGTAAGACATATTTTACATCATCTGATTTATATATAAATAAATATAGATTTGGTATACTTTTTGATAGATATGACTATAAAAAGATAAAAAATATTTCTTATTTGTTTTCTAATACAATGCTTGAAGTTGTTTTTAGTGTTACTAATGTAAGTGTAAACGGCAGTCAATTAACATTAACTTTTGACAAACAAATTAATGGTAGCAATACTGCAATAATAGATTTGGGGGCAGATTTAGATACAATTATGAACGGTATCAAAACTTACAGCTATTTATCAGATAAAGAAAATTATAATTATAAAATAGTTATACTTACAATACTTATATATGCATCACTTCAAGCAAACGGTATAATACCTGTTTCTTGAATTTGATATTATCAACAAAGGAGAAAATTAAAATTACAAGCCTATAACAAATTAGATTTTAAGCTTACAATTTTTATTAATAATAATTATGAAAGCAGTTATTCTTTTTTTTATTATAAATATAACTTTATTTGCTCAATTTGAAATAAATGCATTTATACCTTTTGGTATTAATGGAAGCTTACCTTTTATAACATTAAGCAACCCTAATCATACATATCAAAGCATAAAGGGAGATATAGGCGGAGAATTAGGAGTTATTGCTCAGCTTGGATATAATATAAAATTAAATAAAGATATTCTTATAAAAAGTATAAGTTTTCTTTTTGAAGCAGGATATTATTTTAATGCTAATAGTATAACTTATGATTATCCGTATGCTTATTCATATAATTATTTTGAAATTTTTGAAACTTTAGGTATGCATAATATTATTATAGGATTAAACCCTAAAATAAATTTCAATAATTTTTCATTAGGGTTAGGTGTAGGAATGAAAATACCATTATCTGCTGATGTATTAGAAAAAAGCGATTATAGAGGCGAAATAATAAAAGAATATACTATTTTTGAAGGTTCTTTAATGTATCAGGATAAAAAGCATTGGAATTTTGATGATATAAAAAAAATATATAAAGTTCCAGTGTCTCCTTATATAAAAATAAACTTTGACGGATTTTACTATTTTACTGAAAAATTGGCTTTCTTATATGGTGTTTATATAGCTTATGATTTTTCAATGCCTTATAATACAGATTATATACAAATAACAGATAAAACTTTAATAAAAAGTTATAGATTATCTTACTTATCATTTGTATTTTATATTGGCATTTCATTTGGAAGAAATAATAGTTGATTTTTCAAATTTACTGTTTACTTACCGCACGCAGAATTAAGCTAAAAAAGATAGAGTTATTTGTAATTAAAATTTTATTATATTATAAATTCTGTTAACCGTGCGTTGAAGAAATTTTTAATCTAATCAACACTTGGGCGGGCGTTAACAACTCTAATTAAATTAATAAAGAAATTAGAAATACAAATTTATAAATAGATTAATAAAGAATAAAGGGCGGGGTATGTAAATAAATTTTAAAAAATTATCATTCGTTTTTGCTTATAGCGTATATATTAAAATATCTCAAAATCAAATTTTCTATAGTGTTATTACTATTCAAACTAAATCTAATATTAAAACCAATAAAATATTTGTTATTAATTAAAACTTTTCTCTCTTTTTTATAATCATCATGAGAAATATAATCATAAATAACCATATCAACTTCTATATGAATATCAGATAAAATATAACTATCTTCAAATATCTCAGCAGTAACAACTTCAAAATTATTATTATAACTATACTCACTAACACAAAAAGGAGGATATAATTTTAAAACACTATTATCTAAATAATTTTCAACTTCCTCTTTTATTTTTTTCTCTAAATTTTTATCGCTGTAAATCTTTTCTCTAATATAATATTTATCCATTTTATTATTTCTCATAATATATTTACTTCAAACATTATATACTATATAATACGAAAATCAAAAAACTATAAGGCAAGAATTACCTTTATGAATGAAAGCTTAGAAACTAAAATTAATAACACAATAGAACAATATAAAACCATTTGCAAATTAGAGCCTAATAACCATAAAGTGAGAGTAGACTTTGCAATATTCTACACACAATTACAAAAATATAATGAAGCTATAGAAGTATTAAAAACAGCACTTAATATAAATGATAAAGATTATACAATATGGCGTTTGATTGGCATATCATATACAAAAATAGAAAATTTCAAAGAAGCAATTTTTTATTTAACAAAAGCATACGAATTAGAAAATAATGATTATATAAGTCTAAATTATCTTGGAAACTGTTATATAGAATTAAAAATGTTTAATGAAGCTATAGAGGTATTAAACAAATCTTTTATGATAGCGCCAAAAGAATATATTAATTGGCGTTATTTAGGCATTGCTTTACTTAATACAAATAGAATTGATGAAGCAATAGATTCCTTTAATAGAGCATTAGAGCTTAATAAATATGATGAAGAGAGTTTGTATTATCTTGGACTATGCTATAAAGAAATAAATGATGATAACAAAGCTATAGAAATATTTGAGAAATGCTTGGAATATAGCGATAACAATAAAAAAATATATGCTCTTTTATATGAATTATATAAAAATACAGGCAATGATAAATCAAAAAATATGCTTGAAAAAATAAATAAACTTTAAAGCACTTACTTAGGATTAATTATTAAATGACCAAATAAACCTACCATAAATATTATTCCTATGATAATAACAACATACTTTATTATTTTAATAGCCCTCCTAATTTTAGGGTAAAAATAAAAAACTCCATTTTGAATACCATGCAGTATAGTTGCTGTTAATAAAAAACCTTCATCTATTCTTCCAGATAAAGGAAGTATATCAGATACTACATCTAATGGAGATGTACAATAAAATACACTAGCCACAAATGGTATCCAAGATATAATATGATGATATTTATCAAATATAGTATCTTTTGTTTTTATAGCTTCCTCATCTTTATTAAACCAATTTAACATATTACCCCTATAACGTACATAAAAATATTATTATCCATAGTCTAACATAATAATAAAAATTTTTAAACAAAAAAATGATAGTTAATATAGTATTATTAACTATCATTATGCTATAAAAGTTAAAATATAATAATTTATTTAATATAATTGTTTTTATAGTTTTTAATTCATTTTCAGATAATAGAGATATAGCTCATAAAATTAATATATTTTTCCAAAATTATAGAACTTATATTATTCCAATATAAAAAAATACAAAAGCAAATTATAACTATAGCAAATAATTATAGTTTTCATAAATAAGAAATAAGAAAATCAATATCTTCTTTGTTTAGACAGTTTTTAGGTACTATTATAGCAGACATATCATCAGTATATATAAAAATACATAATTTACTCTGCTCTATTTTTTTAATATCAGATTTATTAAAGTTTTTTATTCCCTTAGTTTCATTAAAAACTATTTTTTCATCATAAACAGTAAGAATTTTCTCACCAAAAACATCATCAAGCTTTCCAGTTTTAATATAAGACAAAACTTTTTTTACAATATTTTTTTGAACTCTTTTTTTATAACTAATTATTTGTAAAATAGATACAAGCGTCATTAATACAGCAACTATAAAAAGCATGAATAAACTGCTTTTAAAATATATAAACATTCCAATAAGCACAATCACATATACGATAATAATCATAATAAGATTTTTCTTTAATGAACTTTGAAGCTCAGGATTAGTTTTCAAATAATGAAGCTGAAAATCAATAAAATCATTATGTTTTATATTGTATCTATACTCTCTTTTCATTTAGAAATAATTTCCTTTTTTAAATACAAATTAAATATCAATACCCAAAAATTGTTTTACAAGCATTCCCACAAAGAAACTTATAGCAGCAACTGTTAAACTAACTCCCGCCATCTCAAAAAATCTCTCTCTAAAAGAAATACTCTTAGCCACAGCAATATAGAAAGTAAAACAAAATATTATAGTTATAACAATAATAAGCATGGCAATAAGAGCATAAATAGAAACACTAAATACTAAATAAGGCATTATTAGAAGACTTACAGTAATTAAATACATTACACCAGTATAAGAACAAGACTTAAAAGCATTTTTACTGCCCTCAGCTTTAGCAGATAAATACTCGGAAGAAGCCATAGAAAGTGTAGCAGATATCCCCGTAATTATTCCAGATAAAGCTACTAATCTATTATCTTGCAAAGCAAAAGTAAGCCCAGCCAAAGTTCCGCTAATTTCAACTAAAGCATCACTCAAACCCAAAACCATAGAACCAACATATTTAAGTCTATCCTCATCTAAAATAGATATAAGTTTATTTTCATGCTCATATTCTTCAAAGGCAATAGTCTTAGCATCAGGAACTTCATCAACTATCTTAGAATATATATACTCAGCACTCTTCTCTCCAGATTCCATTATTTTAATAACAAATGTATAGCCAAATATAAAACTTAAAATAAAAAACTTGAAAACTTTGAATTTTTGAGGTTTTAATTTTACATTAGTATATTTTTCTAATACTTTAGCATGACCCAATTCTTCTCTAGCAATATTTAAAAGTATTTTTTTATCATCTTCTTTTTTTACGAACTTTGCAAGATTGAAATATATTGCATGTTCTGTAATCTCATTTTGCTGTAATTCCAATAAAAACTTAATTGTTTCTTTTGATATTGGTTTCATAATATTAATCCTAAATATTAATTAGTTAATAGTACAATGAAAATTAATTAATTGCAAAAATTAACATTATTTTATATTAAATTTAGATATTGATTTTCTATTAAATATTTATAAAATATTATATATAGTATTTTATATATTTTAAAGGAGTATAATTCAAAATGGATAACAAAAAACTCAATGACATAATTATTAACATGAGGAGAGAATTACACCAAATACCAGAGATTGGTACAGATTTGCCTCAAACAAAAAAATATGTCCTTGATAAATTAAAATCATTAGGACTTGAGGTAAAAGAATGTTCTATAGACTCTGGAATAGTATGCGATATAGGAAATGCTAATAGCGGTAATATAGTTGGTATTAGGGCAGATATGGACGGCTTACCTATAGTTGAAGAAACTGGTGTTGAATATGCTTCAAAAAATGGTAATATGCATGCTTGCGGACATGATGCTCATACTGCTTGTTTATTAGGAGCTGCTCATTATTTATTAGAAAATAAAGACAGATTAAAAAATGGTGCTGTAAGATTAGTTTTTCAAACTGCTGAAGAGATATCTAAAGGAGCAAATAATTTAATAAAAGATGGTTTATTAGATGGTGTTAGTGCTATAGTTGGTACACATATAGGTACTATAGCTACAGACGTACCTAGCGGAGAGTTTGTTCTTCAAGAAGGCCCATTAATGGCATCTAATGATAAATTTGTTATTAAGGTTATAGGAAAAGGTTCTCATGGTGCTTATCCTCATTCTGGAGTAGACCCTGTATTAACTGCAAGTCAAATAATACAAGGTATATATAATATAAAAAGCAGAGAAATAATAGCTACTGACCCTACAGTAATATCTATATGTATTGTAAACGGCGGAAGTCAATATAATATTATACCTTCAGAAGTAAATATAGAAGGTACTTTTAGAACATTTAGCGAAGAAAACAGAAAATTCATAGGAAACAGAATAAAAGAGATATCAGAGTCTATTGCTATAGCTAATAGAGCAAAAGCAGAAGTAAATATGGAATGGGGCTGTCCTCCTGTTATTAATGACGGCAAAATAGCTAATGAATTATCAGAAGTATGTAAGGAATTAGGATTTAAAAAGTCAGCACCTTTTACTCCTTCTATGGGCGGAGAAGATTTTGCTGAATATCAACATAAAATGCCTGGAGTATTTATTTTCTTCTCTACTATGACAGAAAAAAATATTCCGCATCATAATAGTAAATTTGAGATAGATGAATCAAAATTATATCAGCCTAGTATATTAATGAGCGAATGGGCAATTAAGCGTTTAGGAGGTAAATAATGAATGAAGAAATTTTAAAATTAGCCAATCAATTAATATTATGGCCATTATGTGCTGTTGTTGTTATTATAAGTTTGGTACAAGCTATATTATATACAAGACTTGCTAATAAAACAGCAAAAACTTTGGGCATTACAAGTGAGACTTGCCAAAAAGCTTTTAAAGCTGGTTTAATAACTGCAATAGGACCTGCTATATCTGGTTTTATAGTAATGGTAGGAATGATATCTGTTATAGGAGCACCTATGAGCTGGATGAGACTTTCTATTATTGGTGCTGCTACTACAGAGATGGCTGGAGCACAATTTGGTGCTGAAGCTATGGGGGTACAATTCGGAGGACCTGATTATAATGAGGTTGCTTTGGTTGTATCTTGGATTACTATGGCTGCTAATGGATGCGGTTGGTTGATATCTGCATCAATTATGGGAAGTAAATTAGAGAAATTAAGAACAAAAATTTCCGGAGGTAATCAGGCTGGTTTAGCTTTACTTTCTGCTGCTTCTATGGTTGCGGTATTTGGTAATTTGGCTTCTGGTTATTTACCTAAAATAGATACTGCTGCTTCTGTTTTAGCTGCTGCTTTAACTATGTTTATATTAGTGAAGTTTGTGTCAAAAACTAAGATTGGACTTAAAATTCGTGAATACAATTTGGGTATTGCAATGATAGTTGGTATGGCTGTTGCTTTAATTGTAAAAATATCTATTGGAGGTTAATATATGACTGATAAAGAATTTCAAAAATTATGGAATGATCCTGTTAATTTAATCGGAAGGGTAACATTATTATCTGCTGTTGTTGCTTCATTTTTCCCTGTTGTATATTTGATGATTAGCCATAAAATATTTCCGCCTATAGATGTTGTTATAAAAGCTTGGATATTAGTTGCTTCTTCTTATGGGGTTATGTATGTATTAGAGCCTTTGAGCTATTATCCTGTTTTAGGTTTGGCTGGTTCTTACATGAACTTCCTTTCTGGAAATGGCGGTAATATGAGAGTGCCTGCCGCTGCTTGTGCATTAGATGTTACAGATACTCCAGAAGGAACTCGTAATGTAGAAATTATTTCTTCTTTGGGAATAGCTGGTTCAATTATCACTAACCTATTCTTTGTTACATTGGCTGCTGTATTAGGAGCTACTATTCTTAATGTAGTGCCTCCTATAATTGCTGAAGCTTTTAAATCTTATGCTGTGCCTGCTATATTTGGTGCTGTATTGATGCAATTTAGCATGAAGTATCCTAAATTATTAGTATTTGGTTTAGGAATACCTTTAGCTTGTAAATTATTAATACCTGCTATGCCTGCTTTTCTTATCACATTATCAGGTTTAGTGATTACAATCATCGCTTCAAAAATATTATACAAAGTAAAAGTTGAAAATTAATTGTATTAAAAAATAAAAAAGATGTTGGAATAAAAAATCCAGCATCTTTTTTTATATATTAATTAATAATTTCTAATTAAGCTCCCATATCCATTATGCCGTCATTAAGCATTTCATTATTATCTGGAGTATATGACGGGAAATCATTAGGAGATGAAGGCACTGTATTGTTATTAGGATTAGTGCGGGCTTCATACTTCTCTAATATTCTTGCTGCAACTGTAGGGTCCATCAAACTAAGCAAATAAGAAGTAGTACTGTTTCTTCCTTCTGCTGCAGCTATAGAATCCATTTCTACTAATACATCAATAATTAAATCATCAGAACCATTAGCTGCTAATTGATTAAGTAAGGCAACAGAGTTTTGAGGAGGCATGCTGTTAATTTTATTAGCCAAATCTGTAAGTACTAATTGATATTGAGCAGATTCGTCCATAGTAGCCTGATAATTAGACCAAGCATTTAATAAGTTTTGTCTGTCTTGTTCTATTAATTCAGATTGCGAATTTAATTCTATAGCCCTGCTAGCTATTAAAGCTTCTTGTGCTTGTATATCTTTTTCTCTTAAGTTAAAAGATTCTCTCATCTTAGCAAGATCATCTCTAGCCAAAAGAGTCATATCCTCAACTCTTGGCTTTTGTGTAAATCTAGTTAAAAAAGAAGGCACATTAGGAGCTATTTTGGTACGCATTAAAGTATAATAATTAACAACTCCAAATATATCAAACATATAAAGTAATGCTATAAAAGCTATTAAATTAACTACAGTCAATATTGCTATTTTAAATTTCATAAACATTCACACCTAAATAACATTATAGTATACATAATACAGAAAAAACTATAATATGTCAACTAACAATATTATCGTAATATATACTTTTTTAGTTATCATATTTTTTTTAAAAAAAGATTTTTTTTATTATTAATTTAAGTAGTTCTTTTTAAAAGAATCATACTAACATCATCTTTTAAAGGTTCTTTTGTGAAAGATTTTATCTCAGTAATAATTTTTTCTTTAATATCATCAACATTGCTTTTAACATTTTTAGAAAATATTTGCCTTAGATGTTCATCACCAAACATATTATTATTATCATCAAATATTTCATAAGCTCCATCTGTAAAAACAAATAAAGTATCGTTTCTGTTCAATTGAATTTCAATCTCTGTATATTCACTCTCATCAATCATTCCAATTAAAGTACCATCTATATCTATAGTATGTATTTCATCTTCACTGTTTGAATAATAAATAGGTTTTGGAGAGCCGGCAGAAGAACATAATAATTTACCTGTTTCATTATTGTAAAGAGCATAAAATACACATGCAAATAAGTTTTTATCAAAGCCCTCTTCTATAAAAAATTTATTAAGCTTATCTAAAAAAACAGCAGGAGAAGTGTTTTTATCATCTATAATAGCATGCGAATCAAAAAAAGATTTTATTAAAATAGTAAGCATGCTGGCAGCAACCCCATGCCCAGACACATCAGCAAGAAGTATAGCATAATATCCATCATTAATAAGCTTTATTCCGCTATAATCACCAGAAACCTCATTAGGCGCATAATGGTATATAGATATTTCATTTTTAGGTATAGAAGTATTCCCATAAGAAAGTATAGTTTTTTGCAATTTGGCAGCATATTCTATATCTCTTTTTAATATATCCATATACATCATATTAGACTCTATCGCTTTTTTAAGTCTAATATAAGATTTCATTTTAGAAAGAAATAAATCCGTATCAATAGACTTCTCAAAAAATCCATCAGCACCGCAGTCAAATGCTTTAAGGGATTCTGTTTTATTATCAGAGGCAGTTAAAAAAAGTACGGCTATGTTTTTTAATAAATTATCAGATTTTATATATCCAGCTAATCTGCAAGCTCCTGCATTAGGAAGCATATAATCAACTAATATACAATCTGGTATTTTTTCATAAGTCATATTAATAGCCTCTTCATAAGACAAAGCTATATAACATAAATAATTATTTTTTTTTAAGAATTTTTGAATAAACTTAGCATAATCAATATTAGTATCAACTATTAATACTTTCTCTGTTAAAATGTTATTTTTTGTAATAGCCATTAATGTACATACCTTCTAGCTTCAACATTAAATATAAGCCCAATAGATATAGAAAAAGTTAAAATTGAAGAGCCTCCGCTGCTTACAAAAGGCAAAGTTAAACCCGTAATAGGCATCATACCAACCACCATCCCAATATTAATAAGCACGTGGCATAAAAACATTGCTATTACTCCCGATATAATCAATGCCCCAAGTCTATCTTTAGCAAAATAAGCAACCGTAATACCCCTCACAAATATAGTAGCATAAGCTAATACAACTAAAGCACTTCCTATAAATCCCCACTCCTCACAAATATTAGAGAAAATAAAGTCATTTACCTGCTGAGGTATAAAGTTTAATTGAGACTGACTTCCATTAAGAAAGCCCTCCCCAAAAAGCCCGCCGCTTCCAACAGCAATGAGAGATTGAATGATGTTGTACCCCGAACTAAGCCTTGTAAGCTCTGGGTTCATAAATACTAATAATCTCTCTTTTTGATAAGTTTTTAATCCTATATCAAAAGTTAAAGCAGCACACATACTTAAAAATAAAACAAAAAAAGAAAATGAAAATAATTCTACATATTTATTATTCATATAGAAGTTTATTGTGAGAAGAAGTATTGATATAAACAAAAATCCTCCGGCAATATAACCTATATAAAGTCTTTGTGATAAGAAGTTAAAGAGAATATTATTTATATCATCAGACATTCTCTTATATTCCAAAAACATAGGTATAGATAAGCCTATAACCCCTATACTTAATAATGATATAATATATCTTAAAGGCACCCCTCCAACAAATAGCATAACAAATACTATAAAACAATATACCAAAACAGTACCCAAATCCGGCTGCATTAAAACTAACCCAATAGGTATAGAAATAAAAATACCAGCTATTAAAAAATATTTTTCCTGTTTTATTTTATCACCTATTTGGTCCAAATAACCAGCCAAAAATATAATCATTACTATCTTACCAAACTCTGAAGGCTGCATACCAAAAAGCCAACTACTACTTCCGTTTATTGTAGTACCTACACCAGGAATAAGTACAAGTATTAAAACAATAAGCATCGGTATATATAAAGACATTCTGTGCTCTGCAAGTTTTGTGTAGTTGATAAACATAGTAATACACATAATAACAAGACCAACAACAGAGAAAAATATATATTTTAAAAATATCCAACTCGTTTTACCAGAATCTGGAGAATATGTGGAAGAATATACTGCTATAGCACCTGCTACCATAAGAAAAAGTATAGAAATAAGTATTCTCCAATCAAATACGAATAATCTTCTTAATTCTTTTTTTTCATTCATATTGTATTCTATTATCCTCTTGAGTATTTATATTGTTATTAGCATTTTCATTATTTTGAGTATTCTCATTATTTTCAGCATTTTCCAAAGCTTGCTGCTGTCTAGCCATTCTAATTTGTCGGTATATACTTTGCATTCTTCCATATATAGAGTTTCTAGCTTGTATAGGATCATCTCCGTCTATTATAGAGCGAAGCATAGCAGTAGCAATAGGTCCAGCAGTAGAACCGCCGCCACCACCACTGTTTTCAAGCATAACTGTTACAGCAATCATATCATCTTTAGGTCTTTGATTATAAGGTCCATAAATGGTAATCCAAGTATGGTCTTTACCTTGAGCATTTTGTGCAGTAGAAGTTTTAGCTGCCAATTTTATATTAGGCGACCAAGCACCGTTTCTTGCAGTACCTCCTGCTACAGCCATTCTCATGCCTTCTTTTATTACTGTAAATATATCTTTGCTTATATCTAATTTTTTCATTACAATCTTATCATTGTTATATATCACCTCATCAGTCTGAGAACTTCTAATCTCTTTAACAACATGAGGTCTATACATAACGCCGTCATTTATTATAGCAGAAGTAGCCATATGAACCGCTATAGGAGTAGCAGACATATAACCCTGTCCAATAGCATATTGAAGCGTATCACCGTCCCACCAATATTCACCAATCTTTCTTCTCTTCCATTCAGAACTAGGAACTGTACCTATTTTCTCACCTGGCAAATCTATTCCTGTAAGCTCTCCAAAGCCTAATAATTCAGCATATTTCTTTATGAAGTTTGGTCCAAGCTCATAAGCCAAGTTATAAAAATAAGTGTTGCAAGAAAACTGAATAGCCTTATACATATTAACATAGCCGTGATGACCAGTACATCTATAAAATCTGTTTTCAAGAAGCATACCGCCCGCACAGAATCTTGTAGTATAAGCTCCAATTCTTCCCTCAGCAAGAGCACCCAAAGCACTAACAAGCTTGAAAGTAGAACCCGGAGGATATCTTCCCCTTATAGCCTTATTCCAAAACGGATTAGCAGGGTTATTAATAAGCTCAGAATATTTTTTAGCATCTATTTTGCCTATAAAAATATTAGGGTCATACCAAGGCGAACTTACCATAGCAAGTATTTCACCAGTAGTAGGCTTTGATATTATAATAGTTCCAACCTGCCCTCTAAGAAGCTCTTCTGCATCCTTTTGTATTTTAGAATCTATGCTAAGTATTAATTTTTTACCCGGTATAGGCTTACCAACTGCAGGGGCAATAGTTTCTTTTACTCTGTTTCTTGAGTCCACTATCCACTGCTCATAACCGTCTATTCCTCTAAGCTCTTTATCATAATACTGCTCAACACCTTCTTTACCTATAACACTGTCTCTTCTATAACCTTCTATTCTTTTGCTTTCATACTCTTCCTGTGAAATATTACCTATATACCCTAATATATGCGTCATAGTCTCGCCAAGAGGATAATTTCTTATAGACTTACTGCCGTAATATACACCAGGAAAATCCTCAGAACGCTCTGCCAAATAACTCATCTGAGACATACTAATGTTATCTGATATCTCTACAGAATCATAACTGTTTTTAGAAACTTTAGATAAGCTTTCTTTTATATAACCTAAATCTATATTAAATAGTTTAGAAACCCTATATAGCAGCTCTTCTCTCTCAAAATAATTCTTAGGCAAATAAACAGGTATAATATACATTGTGTAGATTTTGATGTTCTCTGCCACAATAACACCATTTCTATCGAATATCTCTCCCCTATAGGCATCTATTGGTATTATTTGTTCTTTATTGTTTCTTGCCAAACTATCATAATGGGAGTTCAAAATTATTTGCAAATAAAATAGCCTAATAATAAGCATAGCCGATATTAATACAGAAATAATTAATACTACTATCAGCTTTTTCTTATATTTAAAATCTTCGCCTTCGATTTTTTTATCTTTATTTAATTCAATTTCTAAAAAAGTCATATAAAAAAAACCTTATAAAAATTTTTTATACTATTTATAAGTAACGGTATTTATTACTTAAATTTAAGTAAATAAAAAAATTTAAAAGGTATATACAAAAACTGCATATACCTTAAAATTTACTTAATAATTATTCTTTTTCATTAGACCAATTTTCTCTTGGTTCTTCTTTATCTTGAGGAGGCTGTTTCCCTGTATTCAAATAATCAATAGCAGATTTAAGCTGCTTATCATATCTAAGATCAACTATCTCATTATAATTACCCAAATTACGCTCATTATATATTAACCTCTCAAGCAAATAATCACTCGCTATAATATTCTGATTTTTAAGTTCCTCTTTAAATTGAGGTAAAGCATTTTCATCAGCCTCTTCTTTTGGATATTTTTTTACATATTCTGCAATCTGTCCGCCTTTTCTAAGCTCTGTTAATGCTATTACATCTGTATTACTTAATTTAGGCTCAACAACTACAAAATCTGGAGTTAATCCTTTACCATGAAGTCTTCTACCATTAGGTGTATAATAATGTGCTACTGTAAACTTAAAAGCAGTATTATCTTTTACATCTAAAGGAAGTACATACTGAACACTAAATTTACCAAATGTAGTTTCACCTAATAATTTTGCTCTATTATTATCTTGTAAAGCTCCGGCTAAAATCTCTGATGCAGAAGCGCTATACTGATTAACAAGAACCAACATATCTCCATCTACCCACTGATCGCCTTTTACAGTAGCATAATAGTCCTGATTTTCATTTTTAGTTCTTCCTCTTGTATAAACTATTTTACCATCAGATAAGAACTCTTCCACAATATTAATAGCAGTATCTAATCTTCCGCCTGGGTTATTTCTTAAATCTAAGATAAGCTTTGTCATACCTTTCTTTTTAAGATCAACTAAAGCCGTATCTAATTCTTTTGAAGTATCATCTCCAAAGTTTGTTATTCTAATATATCCTATAGTGCTGTCTTCTAACATTTTATATTTTACGCTTTTTATCTCAACTATGGCTCTTGTTAAAGTATATTCTATAGGATCAACCACCCCTTGTCTTGCTATTTTTAATTTTACTTTAGTGCCAGCCTTTCCGCGCATGATATTAGCAGCATTATCTACAGACATATCTTTAGTGCTTTCGCCATTTATCTCTATAATAACGTCTCCAGGTAATATTCCAGCCTTTTCACCAGGACCATCTTCTATAGGAGCAACAACCAAAAGACCTCTATCTGGCTGTTTTGATATAGATAAACCAACTCCGCCATATTTTCCAGACATCTCTGTACTAAGCGCCTCATTTAATTTTTCATCAAGCAAAAATGTAAATGGGTCATCGGTAGCCTCAAGCATACCTTTAATAGCACCATACATAAGTTTTTTGGTAGTAACATTATTTGTATCAACAAAGTTCTGCTGTAATGTAGCAAAAACTTTTTGAAATAATCTGCTGTAATAATAAAAATCATTATCTGATTGAGCCATACCTTGCTGTGCTATCGCTATTGAAGGACTCTTAAAATTAAAAAATGATATGGCCAAAACAAATATTAAAAGAAATATCCATAATGCTCGCTCTTTGTTTTTCATCATATTTTGTAACCTCTATTCTAATTAAATATAAAATGATTTATTTCTATTTTTCTATACAATAATAATTGTTATTATAACATAAATGTAAAAAAAAAGAATATACATATTAATATTATTTAAGTAAATAAAATTTATAATAAAAAATCCGATACTCAAAGCAGTATGGAAAATAAAAATCGTTTTATAATTTTTTCTACAGTTATTATTGTATTAATTATCATATCATTCTCTTCTTTAATGATAACAGCAAATGATAATATTAATAAAGATATAAACTATAAAAAAATAAATAATAATCAAAATACTTATATAAGCAACAAAAAAGAAAACAAAAAAATTAGAATATTAATAGACCCAGGTCATAATGCAGCTACAAAGGGTTCTAAAGGTTTTTTAGGTTATGAATATTACATGACTTTGAGACTTGCAAAACAGCTTACTGCAATACTCGATAAAGATGACAGATTTGAATATACTCTTAGCAGAACTGGAGCATATTATGACAGACCTATAAAAGAATATATAACAAATAACTACCAAAAGTTATTAGGCATATACAACACAGAAATAGATGAAGCTGAAAGAACAGGAAATCTAACAAGATATCAAACTATGGAGCTGTATGCTATTAGACATTATGCCATAGACAATAATTTTGATGCTTTAATAAGTTTACATTTTGATTATATGCCTTATATAAAACAAAGAGAAAAAACAGAAGGATTTCATATTATAGTTAGTCCGTATAATGGCGAGTTTCAAACTTCTATGAAAATAGCAAATAAGATATCTGAAAGAATGCAGGAAAGCTATAAAATATCTCCTGTTATAGCAATAGATAATATACTTCCAAATAATGTATGGAAATTCTACAATAAAGAAGATTTATTAAATAAAGGCATAACTTTAAGAGGTTTAGTTTTATTGGGTGACAGCTTTGAATATGAGTACAATAAACAAACATTCAAAAAAGATATACCTTCAGTTATGATAGAATCCGGATTCATACATGATTGGAGACTAGGAAGCACCAAAGAATTAAGTAATATATCAGATAAAATATATCAAGCTTTAGTAGATGTATACTATAATTAATTTTTAAAGAACATAGCAGCACAGCCCAATACGCCGGCATCATTTCCTAAAGAAGCAGGCTTTATTTCAAGGTTGTTTACCATCATTCTAAGTCCGTAATTTCTTACTCCCCTATTAATATGCTCTATCATCATATCAAAATCTTTACAAAGCCCGCCGCCTATAAGAACTAAATCCAAATCAAGCATATTCAAAGCCTGCGCTATAGACATACCTAAATAATAAGAACATTCAGCAATAGTTTCCTTAGCAAGAGCATCACCTTTCTTAGCTGCATCAAATAAAGCCTTAGCCTTTCCTTTATCTAATTCTTCATAAGTTAAATTGGTAGGAAGAACATTTTTATGTATTTTTTGTTTAGCCATAGCAATAAAACCAGTAGCAGAAGCATAACGTTCTATACAACCGTTTGAGCCGCAATTACATTTATCTCCATCTGGAACTACAAATACATGCCCTACTTCACCAGCTCCTCCTAAAGAACCTGTAAATAATTTTCCGTTAAATACAAACCCTCCGCCTACACCAGTGCCGAGTGTAATAAACATTACAGATTTATATTCTTTATCCTTACCGCTTCCATATTTAGCCTCACCCAATGCAGCCATACTCGCATCATTGGCAGTTTTCACAGGTAATCCAAATAAATCGCCTATATCAGAAAACTTAATTCCGAATAACCCCGGAACATTCTCTGCCCCGCCCATATGGAGAGTTTCAGAATTCATAACACCCGGACAATCTAAGCCAATTCCTATAGCATTATATTCTGAAGGCATATTATCTAAAAGATTTTTTATTATGTTTGATATATTTTTCTTATGTTCTTCAGAAGTAAAATTAGCTTCTATATTAAAATTATCTTTATATAAAATATTTCCCTCTTTGTTAATAATAGCACCCTTTATTGAAGTGCCTCCAATATCTAAAGATATAACTGCATCTTTCATTGTTTATATGCCTCCATAATTTTATAGTCTTATTTTAGTACTAAGATAAAAAATTGTCAATGATTTAACAATTAATAATATATCTATTTAAATTTTATAAATTATCAATTATAATAAACATAATAAATAAAAATAATTTAAAGTGTTCCTATGAAAATAAATGAATTAGTATCAATATTAGTACCTGTATATAATATAGAAAGCACTATAGAAAAAAATATAAATACATTAATAGACAAAGTTTCTCCGTTTTTAATAAATTTTGAGATAATTATTTCTGATGACGGAAGCAGCGACAACTCAAAAGAAGAAATAAAAAAAATATGTTTAAACTTTCAAAATAAAAACACAAATCTAAAAAATATAATAGGAGTTTATGCCAAAGAAAATCAAGGCAAGGGGCATGCATTAAAAAGAGCATGCGAAGTCTCTAATGGACAATACATAATATTTTGTGATGGCGATATGGAAATAGACCCTTCACAATTAGAGAACTTTTTTAGTATTATGCAAAAAGAAAATGCTGATGTTGTTATAGGCTCTAAGAGGCATAAAGATTCTATTGTTAATTATTCTAATATACGAAAAATTATTTCTTTTATTTATTTTATGTTTGTGAAAATATTCTTTCATCTTCCAATACAAGACACTCAAACGGGATTAAAACTTTTTAAAAGAAATGCAATAATAAATATTTTTCCAAGGATACTTGTAAAAGCATTTGCTTATGATTTGGAAGTATTAGTAGCTTGCAATTCTAATAATAAAAAAATAGTTTCTGCTCCTGTAATAGTTAATCCAAATAGGCATTTTGGTTTTATTAGATTTCCTATTTTGTGGAGAACATTTATTGACACTTTAGCAATATTTTATAGACTCAATATTGTTCATTTTTATGATGATTTGTTTTCAGAATTAAAAGAAAAACCATTGGTAAGCATTATTATACCGCTAAAAAAAATTAATGATTATATAAAAGAAGAAACAGAATATTTACTTGAACAAATATACAAAAACTTTGAATTGATAATACTCCCAGACAAATATACAAACGAAGAAATTGATATAGAACTTTTTAAAGATGAAAGAATTAAAATAGTAGAAACAGGGGAACTTCCTCCTGCAATAAAAAGAGCTATTGGAGTGAAAAACTCTAAAGGAAGCATATTAGCATTTTTAGATGATGATACATATCCAGAAAAAGATTGGCTTTTAAACGCATTAAGAGCAATGGAGAGTAAAAAAGTTTTTGCACTCGGCGGACCAGCTATTAACACTCCAAAAGATAATTTCTCAAAACAAATTAGCGGACTTATTTATAGTTCAACACTTATGAGCGGAAAACATAGAGCAAGATATATACCTGATAAGGTTCAATATGTTAATGATTATCCAAGCTGCAATTTTATAATCACAAGGGAGCTTTATGATAGAGCTGGAGGTTTTGACAGCGAATATTGGCCAGGTGAAGATACTATTCTTTGCAATAACATCATGAAACAAAAAGAAAAAATATTATATACCCCAGAAGCATTAGTTTATCATCATAGAAGAGATTTATTTTTTGGGCATTTCAAACAACTAAAAGGTTATGCATGGCATAGAGGTTATTTTGTAAAAAGATTCGGTGGAAACTCATTAGCCTTATCATATTTTATACCGTCAATATTCTTAATCTATACTATTTTTATGCCAATTGCATTATATTTTAATTTGCCACAAGTTTTAAATAATTTAATACCAGCAATCAATAAAAATATATTTCTTGTTTTGCTATTATTTCCACATAGTTTTTATGCATTATGTTTACTTGGTAGCTGGGCAAGCACTCTTTCTCTTACTAAAGGTTTTTGCAAAGCTATAGGAATATTTTTATCACACCTCACTTACGGACTTTTCTTTATAAAAGGTTTTGTACAAGGTTTTATTAGTAAAAAATAACTCCAATTACAGCTGCTATTAATATTATAGCTATAATAGGTACTTTTCTTCCTGCTATTTTTATTTTTTTAAGAAAGATGGATAAAGCAAATATAAATAAACCTATTGGGCTTATATAATTAAAAATATTTTTTATAAATGCTATATTATTAAGTATAGAGGAGTCAGTTAATTTTACAAAAAAAGCATCTTTACAAAAAGTAATAACTGCAGAAACTATTAAAGCAACAGCACATACCCTAAGTCCATTCATTATACTATTAAACTGTTCATTATTTTTTAGGCTGTAAAAAAACTTAGATACAATCATACATATTATAAAAGCAGGTAAAAATATTCCAAATGTAGCAACGGAAGACCCTAATACACCCGCAACTTTATACCCCACAAAAGTAGCGGCATTGATAGCTATAGGACCGGGAGTAATTTGAGATATAGCAACGAGATTAGAAAACTCGCTTGAAGTAATCCAGCCGTACCCTTCCAATATTCCAAGCAGCAGTGCTATAATAGCATACCCTCCGCCATAAGTAAAAATTCCAAGCTTTGCAAATATATAAAATAATCTAAAATATATCATCATTAATTCCTAATAAATCTTTTACTAATTAAATAATAAACCCAACCCAAAAAAGCAGAAATAAGTAAAGTATATATAACATTAAAATTAAGAAATACAACCAAAATAAAACTTAATATAAAAAGTATAGCTGTAAATTTATTTTTTAAAACACTCTTTCCCATATCATAAGCAGAGAGAAGTATTAAAGCAGCTATTGCCCCCTTTATGCCTAAAAAAGCTTTATTTACATATTCTAAATTTTGTACTTTTTCAAATATAGGAGCTATTATAAGTATAATAATAAAAGAAGGCATCATCACACCAATACCAGCCATTATACCGCCAAAAATACCAGCTATCTTAAAACCAGTGAGAAGCGAGGTATTAACTGCTATAACACCAGGTATACTCTGTGCTAATGCAAATACATCTACTATCTCAGCTTTTGTTAAAAATTTCCTCTTATCAACAAACTCCTCCTGCATAATAGGAAGCATAGCCAAACCTCCCCCTATCGTAACAAGACCTATATAAAAAAACGAAATAAACATTGTAAGAGCAGAAATTTTATTTGGTTTTTCTTCTTTTTTTTCTTCTATCATGTTTAAAGTAATCCCTATCATTCATTATTATTTATTTCAATATAAGATAATATTAGTTAAATAAATTGTCAACAATAAAATATAAAGATATTTTTTATGAAAATTTTAATTTTTTAAACTAAATAAAAAAAGATAATAGCAATCATTAAAAATTGCCATTATCTTATAAAATTATATTTTTAATTATAAATTAATATTGCACCATTTGTTCATCAACCAATCTATTAGCAGGAACATAATCATTAACTTTTTGAGAGAAAACTAAAGTATCTGCAAATCCGCCTCTTTTAACAGATAAGAATAAATCATTATATTCATTAGCAGGTCTTCCCATTTTTTTAAGTGTCAAAGCTTTATAGAATATAGCATCATTAGCAAATCTTGTTCTTGGATAAGAATTAATAATGTTATCAAATAATGAAACAGCATTTTGTAACTCATTAGGGTCATTAGAATAAGTTTGATATAACATACCATTCCATAACAATGATAAAGGCTTAAACTTCTCTATTTTTGTAGAAGCTGCAACCATTTTGAATGAATCATTAGCTATAGCAATATTAGATCTGTCAGATTTAGATAAGAAATAATGAACTATACCTTTAAATTGATATAACTGACCTAAATCAACATTAGCAGGTAAATTATTAAAATCTAATCTATCTATATAATTTTTAGCTTGAACATATTCTCTGTTTGCTATCATTACTCTAATTTCTTGTATTATTAAAGGGTCTGTTCTATGTGTATCTGCCCAAGGGCTATAAAAATTATTTACTGTAGCTTTTTTTGGACCAGGTTTAACATATGTATTTGGTGTTGTTGATGTATATGTATTAGCTGGCTGCATAGGAGTTTGAGTATAAATATCATTACTCATAGTTGTATCAGAATATTGATTATCTGTTAATATTCCTGCATCTTCAATTGTAGTATTATCTGTTTCTAATACTACATTGCTGCCTGTATTTTGATTATATTCATTTTCTATTTGACTAAGATAATCATTTTGAATATTATCATCTTTTTTATTACAAGATACTATAAAAATTAAACTTAAAACTATTAATAAAGCTTTCTTCATCATTTTTTATGCTCCAAAAATATAATTCTGTAATATTTTCGGAAACATATAAAAAAATATTAGAATTTTTAATAATAGTTTTTTATATTTTCAAATTGTTATTCTTAGAATAAGTAAATAGTTTTATCAGCAATAATTATTATTTATAGAAATTTTTTATTGACTTTGCATAGACATATCATATAATGTAAAAAATCTTTAGGAGTATAAAAAATGAAAAAAATTGCATTAATTATATTTTTTATCTTTATATATACTATATCTTGTACAAAACAAAGCTCAATTGTAAACGAAGCTATATCTATCAATATGGGGCCGGAACCAAAAACTTTAGACCCTACATTAAACTCATTAAATGCTGTATCTTGTTATATACTTCATGCATTTGAAGGCTTAACTAAAATGGATTCTAATAATAATGTTCAGCCTGGTATGGCAGAAAGATGGGATATATCAGATGATGGACTTACATATACATTTTATTTAAGAACAAACGCTTTATGGTCTGACGGAACAAATGTTACTGCTAAAGATTTTGAGTATTCTTGGAAGAGAAGTGTTAATCCGAGCGTTGCTGCTGAATATGCATATATGATGGAAATAGTAAAAAATGCTAAAGAAATCAATGAAGGCACTATGAACTATAATGAACTAGCAGTAAAAGCTATAGATGATTACACATTTCAAGTAACATTGGCTAATCCTTCACCATATTTTCTTGAGTTTATAGCATCTACTGGAATATTTATGCCATTAAGAGAGGATATTATAAATACCTATGGTGATGAATGGACTCTAAATCCAAAAACATATATAGGAAATGGACCTTATAATATGACAGAAAGACTAATAGATGAAAAAATAGTATTTTCTGCAAATAAAAACTATTATAACCCAAATGAACAAGCAGCAAAAAAAATAAATTTCATATTGATGAGTGAACCAAATACTGCTATGTCTGGTATTAAAAGTTCTTCTATACATTTTTCTGCATTAGAACCGCCTTCTTCAGAAATAGAGTCTTTAAAAGCTGAAAATTTATTAATTGAAAATAAAGCCATTGGAACTTACTACATAGAATTAAATATTACAAACAATGCTTTAAAAGATAAAAGAGTAAGACAGGCTTTATCTTTGGCAATAGATAGAAATTATTTGGTACTAAATGTAACTAAAGGAGGACAAACACCTGCAGGAGCATTTATACCTCCTACTGTGAGAGGTTCTAATTCTACATTTAGAGTTGAAAATCAAGAATATATAAATAACAAAAATTATTTAGCCAATGTTGAAAAAGCAAAACAATTAATGGCTGAAGCAGGTTATCCAAATGGAAAAGATTTCCCTGTTTTAGAATTAAAAGTATCACCTGGTATATATGTATTAGTTGGGGAGACTATACAGCAAATGTGGAAAAATAATTTAAATATAGATATTAAATTATTACAAGAAGAGTTCCCTATTACATTACAAACTTTAATAGATAAAGATTATGAAATGGCAAGAATGGGTTGGACTGGAGATTATAATGACCCTATGACCATGCTTGAAGTAATGCTTAGCTACAGCGGAATTAATCACACAGGTTTTTCAAATTCTAATTATGATAACCTTATTAATATAGCAAAAACTTCATCTGATAATAATGTTAGAATGAATGCTATGAAAGAAGCTGAAGCTATACTTATGGATGAAATGCCTATAATACCTCTCTATTATAGAACAGATTCATTTATGATTAATCCAATACTAAAAAATGTGGTATTAAGTCCTTTAGGAAGGCATAAATTCAATTATTGTTATATAGAGGTAACTAAAAATACTAATAGATAATACATTTGTATTTAATTATTATTAATTTTTTAAAATATAATATTTAAGGAAAATAATATTATGTCAGATGAATTAAAAACAAAAGCATTAGAATATCACTCAAAAGGGAAAGCTGGAAAAATAGAAGTTATAGCTACAAAACCTTGTAAAACTGCTGATGACTTATCATTAGCATATACTCCCGGAGTTGCTAAACCTGTACTTGAAATAGCAGAAAATCCAAGCGATGCATACAAATATACTTCTAAAGGAAATTTAGTTGCTGTTATTTCAAACGGAACTGCAATACTTGGATTAGGGGACAGAGGGGCTTTAGCTTCAAAACCTGTTATGGAAGGAAAGGGAATATTATTTAAACGCTTTGCGGATATTGATGTATTTGATATAGAAATCAATGAAAAAAATCCTGATAAAATCATAGAAATAGTAAAAGCATTAGAGCCTACTTTCGGAGGAATCAACCTCGAAGATATAAAAGCTCCTGAATGCTTCAAAATAGAAAAAACTTTAATAGAAAAATGTGATATACCTGTGTTTCATGATGACCAGCACGGTACGGCTATAATATGTTCTGCTGCTTTGATTAATGCTTTAGAAATTGCAAATATAGATAAAAGAAATGCTAAGATAGTATTTAATGGTGCGGGTTCTGCAGGCATTTCTTGTGCTAAAATGTTTGTAGCGTTGGGAGTACCTAAAGAAAATATTATTATGTGCGACAGTAAAGGCGTTATCACTAAAGATAGAATAGAATCAGTTACCGAAGAGAAAAAGGAGTTTGCAACAGACTTAAAAGTAAAAAATCTTGAAGAGGCTATGAAAGGAGCTAATGTATTTGCTGGGCTTTCTGTTGCTGATTGTGTTAGTGAGGATATGGTTAAATCTATGGCTAAAAAACCTATAATATTTGCTATGGCTAACCCTAACCCTGAGATACAATACGAAAAGGCGGTAGCTGTTAGAAATGATTTAATTATGGCTACAGGAAGAAGCGATTATCCTAATCAGATTAACAATGTGTTGGGTTTTCCTTTTATATTTAGAGGTGCTTTAGATGTGAAGGCAAAAGCTATATCAGAAAAAATGAAAATGGCTGCTTCATTAGCATTGGCTGCCCTTGCTAAAGAAAAAGTACCTGAAGAGGTTTTCAAAGCTTATGGAAATAAAACTTTTGAGTTTGGTAAAAATTATATAGTGCCAAAACCTTTTGACCCAAGGGTTATTGAGTGGGTATCTCCTGCTGTTGCTAAGGCTGCATGCGATGAGGGGCTTGCTCGAGAGCCTATTAATGATTTTGAAAAATATAAGGCTTCTCTAAAAAATAGAATGAAAAAATATTGGAATTAATAAAAATATATTTATTAATTTACAATAAATGCAAATAAAAAAAGAGAATTTATTTTATTATTATAAATTCTCTTTTTTTATTTTTCCTTATTTATTATTAATTACTTACTGCCTTTTATTGCTCTATATTTTGCTAAAAACTCATTTGATACATTTTGCAACTCTTTTGCATATTCAATATTTAAATTAATTGAATTATTAATTATCTCAGTATCTGGATTTTCCTTAAGCATTTCTAAACGCATTTTTGTTTTTTCTGTATTTATTTTTTGTTTTAATTCAGAAATCTTTGGCTGATATTCAGTTTTTAATTTTGTTATTTCAGCTAATTGCTCTTTAGTGAGAGAAGCAGAATTATAAATAAAATATCCATAATTATAAACTTCTCCATCATCATAACAATAATAATTATTAGCTTTGTTATAAGAAGAATAATTCTTAGCAAAAGCTGGTACTGATAAAATTGATACGATAAAAATAATGCTTAAAAACTGTTTCATATTTATCTCCATAAATATTATTTATATATTATTAGACGAGCTATTAAATATAAAAGTTCCCTAAAAAACAAATATTATTAAGAGTTTAAAAAGTTTTTTATATATTTTGTCTGCTCATCATTTTTAAGCAAAAAAGCATCATGACCATAGTTTGATTTTAATTCATGAAACTCAGTATCAATATTAAGTTCTCTATAAGCTTTTACTATATCCTCAGACTGATAACTCGGATAAAGCCAGTCTGATACAAATGATATTACAAGGACTTTATCTATAGAATGCTTCTTTATTTTTTTTATATTATCTCTCACATCAAATAAATCCATAGCCTTGGTAAGATACAAAAAACTATTAGCATCAAATCTCTCACTAAATTTTTCACCATTGTAATGCAAATAATTTTCCACTTCAAAAGAAGGAGTAAAATATTTTATAGCCTTTTTTCTTCTTCTTCCAAATTTTTTTCTCATATACTCTTCGCTCATGTACGTGATATGCCCAAGCATTCTAGCCAAAGCAAGTCCATTATCTGGAGTGGATATGCCGTAATATTTGCCTCCATACCATTCTGAATCTTCTGTTATAGCCTGTCTTGATATTTCATTAAAAGCTATTTGCATAGGTGAATGAGTCATACAGCTTGCTATAATTATTAATTTGTTCATCATGTTTGGGTATGATGCACTCCACTGCAAAACCTGCATTCCTCCCATAGAGCCGCCTACAACTGCATAAAGCTTATTTATTTTCAAATAATCTATTAATAATTTTTGAGCCTTTACAATGTCTTTCATAGTAAAACTTGGAAAATCTGTGCCATAGCATAGATGACTATTAGGTTTCTTTGATGAAGGACCAGTTGTTCCATAGCAGCCTCCAAGCACATTTGAACATATTACAAAATATTTATCTGTGTCTATAGCTTTTTTCTTGCCAACAAAATTGCTCCACCAAGTGAGAACATCACTGTCTCCTGTAAAAGCATGGCAAATTAATACGGCATTATCTTTTTTATCATTTAATTTACCATTTGTAGTGTATGCTATTTTTAAATTATCTATAGCAGCAGAGTTTTCAAATTTAAAAGTTTTATTATAATCAAAATACTCTATCATAACTTATCCTAATTATTAAACTTATTTCAAAACTATTAATAATATCTAATAGTATTATTATTAATTTAACGATTGGGGCTTTCCCCCCCTGCGAAGCGTACCCATAGGGTAAAACCCCACTTCTTTTGGTGTCCCAAAGAAGCAAAAAGACTGCAATTTTATATACCAAAACTATACTTAAAAAATATATAATACATTATTTTTTTATTAAAAAAAATTTTGTAATTAATTCTTATCAATAGTTATATATAATCATTTACTCGCTATAGTTAAAGCCTCATCAAGATAATATAATATATCATCTATATGCTCTATTCCTATAGAAAGTCTTATAAAGTTTTTAGTAATACCTGCATTTATTAACTCTTCCTCAGACAATTGAGAATGCGTTGTAGAAGCAGGATGTGCCACCAAACTCTTAACATCTCCCACATTAACAAGATGAGAAAATAATTTTATATTGTCTATAAACTTAACAGCAGCATCATATCCGCCCTTTATGCCAAATACAACCATACCCCCAAATTTATCATCTTTCAAATATTTTTTAGCTATATTATAAGAAGCATCATTTTTAAGCCCAGGATACCTCACCCACTCAACCCTATCATCTTTTTCTAAAAACTCAGCAACCTTCATAGCATTAAATGAATGCCTATCCATTCTCAAAGGTAAAGACTCCATTCCCTGAATAAATACCCAAGAATTATCAGGCGACAAACAAGCTCCCAAATTTCTTAAAGGCACAGTTCTAAATCTCATAGTAAAAGCAATATCTCTTAACTCATCAGGTAAATCATAAGCCCATTTTAAACCATGATAATTAGCATCAGGCTGAGTAAACAAAGTAAACTTATCATCTTTCCAATTAAACTTACCCGCATCTGTAACAGCCCCTCCAACACTGCTTCCATGGCCGCCAATCCATTTAGTAAGAGAATTAATTACTATATCAGCACCATGATTTATAGTTTGAAGCAAATAAGGTGTTGTAAAAGTACCGTCTACTATTAATGGTATATTGTTGCTATGTGCTATTTTTGCTACTTCTTCTATATCTGTAAAATCTAATGAAGGGTTTGATATTGTTTCTATATATATTGCCTTTGTATTTTTAGTAATTGCCTTTTCAAAGTTTTTTGGGTCTTTTGCATCAACAAAGTTTGTATTAATACCAAATTTTGGAAGTATTGCAGCAAACTGTGAATATGTGCCTCCATACAAACTAAAAGATGATAATATCTCATCGCCTGCCTCGCATATAGTAATCATAGTATTAAATATAGCACTTGTTCCAGAAGACACCGCTATAGAAGATTTACCGTTTTCCATTGCTGTAATTCTTTTTTCTAATATATCTGTAGTAGGGTCACCTAATCTTGTGTAAATATAGCCTAACTCTTTTAAATCAAATAAATCAGCAGCATGCTTAGAGTTTTTAAACATATAAGATGTTGTTTTATATATAGGTACACCTCTGCTTCCAAATACATCATTATTTTCTTGTCCTGCATGAACAGATAAAGTCTCAAATTTTAATTGCCTTGACATATAAACTCCTAAAATATTTAAATTTAAAAATAAAAAAGCCGCCAAAAAATTTGACGGCTGAATTTAAAAAATTAATATTATTATGCAGCCGTAACTATTTTTTGCATTTGCATGAGGCAAAGCATGTTCATAATAACTGCATTATTCATAAATATTTTACAATTCCTTAAAATTTTATATTTTAATAATATGTTATATATAAAAAATATACTATTGTCAATAGTAATTATTAAAACTTTTAGAAAAATTATTTTATATATATTTTTAAAAGCTAAATTATAGTATTGAAATTGGTATATGCTTAATATATAATATAAGTTAACAATAAAATAAAAGGTCTTATAAAAATGAATATTTTAAGAAAATTTATATTTATTTTTGGATTGTTATTTGCTTTAATTTCTATAGGAACAATAACTACTTATGAAAAAAATAAAAAAGATAAAACTATAGGAAAAGATTATTAAATATATGCTCAAATATAAAATTATTTCACTGCTATTTTTATTAACATTATTCAGTTCTAATTTATATAGTGTAAAAGTAACTGTGCTTCCATTTCTAAGTAAAGAAAAAAAATGGGTAGATGAATATATGGTTGATGATGGTATGCCAAGAGCTTTTGAAATATCTCTCAAAAATACGCACATGTTTGATGTAAGTGATTATGATTTACTTATATCATATTTTGAATCTTATGATAATGTTGTAAAATATAAAACATTATCTACAAATATCACTGTAGCAGGCAATTTCGTTAAAGAGACTTTCGAATCTGATTATTTAATTACAGGAGAAGTTCTTGACTTTAATTTAAAACAAGGCGGAAAAGATACAGCTAATGTAGAGTTTAAAGTTAATCTTATAGATATAAATACTTTAGAAATCTTAAATACTTTCACAAATTCTGCAAGCTATGTGCTTCCTGGAAACAGTGCTGTATATAACTCTGAAGATGCTTTATTTTATGAAAGTGCATTAGGCTGGGCTAGCATTTTAGCTTTTAATAATATAGCTAATGATATAGCAGCATTTTTGAAAATCCCTCCTTTAATTGGTAGTATTACAAGGATAGAAGATAATAAAATATTTATAAATTTAGGAAAAAGAAATAATATAAAAATAGGAGATGAGTTTGAAATATACAGTTTAGAACGCTATTTAGATTTGCCTCCTAATAACGATTATCTTATCAATAAAATTAACGAAAGAAAACAAAGTTCTTTGACTAATGGAATATTAACAAATAATATAGACCCTAATAATTTTGTTGTTCATAATAATACAAATTTTTATATTACAAATAATTATATTACTAATAATTCTATCAGTAATGCCAATCAAGAAATTACTAATAATACACAAACTAATAATCAAAATGCTAATAATCAAAAAAGTAATATATCAAAACAATATAAAAATAATATAATAAATAATAATTATCCTTCTGCCTATCAGCAAACTAGAGAAAATGCTCAAGGAGATTTCTGGTATACAAGCGAGATGCTTTACATATATAGATTTTATAAAACTAAAAAAACATTAGTTACAAAAGCAAAGGTAGTAGAATTATATGACAATTATGCCATATTAGAAAATAAAAGCGATGCAAAAGTTAATATACTTATGGAAGTAAGAATTAATAATGAAAAAGAGGATAAAAACTTATGATAATAAAACAAAATGTTATTTTTAATAAGACAGACAAAAAGGACTATTATATATATATAGATAAAAAAAATAATAGAGGTATATTTACTCCATATTTCAAAGGGGCTTACAACAGTTTCTTTTATGATTTTAGTCTTGATAAATGCAGAATATTTCATAAGAATGCTAAATCTTATTCTATATTGGATTTATCTTTAGATGGGCAGAAGATAATAACTATATCTGTGGATAATACTAACAACTCAAATAATACATTAAAAATTGTAGAAATAGGTACTAATAAAGTATTTTTAGAACTATCTGGAATGTATGTTTATGAAGCATATTTTACAGCTAACCCAAAATTAATAATATGCAGAGCAAAAGAATTTAATAGAACAAATGTTTTTATCTACAATATAGAAGATAAAAAAATAGTATACAGCCTGAAAGAAAATACATTTATATCTGATGGAGCTTTTGATGAAAAAAGAACAATGTTTACATATCCGTCTGCCGTAAATAATAAAATATTATATCAAGTAAATTTACTCACCTTAAATGATGGTAAAATACAATTAGAAAACCCAAATATGAAAATAACTAATATATATTCTGTAGGAAAAGACTTTATATTAACAGAATCAAACAAATCTATTGCTTTCTATAGTAATAGAAAAATAGTATGGAAAGTAGAATTATCATCTGTGTTTAATTGTGAATATGATGGCGGAATATTTTATTTAGATAAGAAGATATATTTTGATAATCCTGCTATATCAAAAGATAATATGGAAAATGATAAAAACCCAAAAGAGAGTATGATACTTTATAGAATTGATATAGATACAGGTAATATAGAATATCTCTTATTGCCTGTAAACATAAAATATAAAAGATTTACAACAATGTTTGGAAGCAAAATTATAGACACCACTGGAAATATATTAGATATTAGAAGCGGAAAAACTTTGACATTTCCATTAAAATTATATAAATAATTGTAAATATATATTTTTTTATTATATTTATAAGGTGGTATATGATTCTTGTTTAAAAAATAATTTATTTAATAGGAGTTTCAATTTGTATAAAATATTACTTTTAACGATATCTATTATATTTGCAGCTTGCAATGAAAAAGAAATGAAAAATATAATAGCACAAACAAATAATATTGCATCAAATAATAATGTTGCTGATGATAAACCTAATATAAAAGTATCAACATCAAAATTAACATCAAAAGAATATGAAGTGTTAATAAACAAAGGTACAGAGTTTCCATTTACAGGGGATCTTTTAGATGTAAAATCTGATGGAGTATACACTTGTAAATTATGCGGTAATTTACTATTTAAATCTGATGCTAAATTTAATTCTGGTACAGGATGGCCTAGTTTTGATGATGCAGTTGCAGAAAACATAAAATTAGTAAAAGACGGATGCAGAATAGAAGTGACTTGTGCAAAATGCGGAGGTCATTTAGGACATGTATTTTACAATGAAGGCTTTACTGATAAACAAACAAGATATTGTATTAATTCTGTATCTTTAAATTTTGTTAATAAAGCAGAATTTGAAGAAACTAATGATAATACAAACAAATAACGAGGTAAAACTATATATGAAAAAAATTGTATTAATGACAATAATTTCCATATTTTCTTTAATATCCTGTAATGAAAAATTAAATAGCGAATCTTCAAATATTAAAGAATCTTCAAGTATTAAAGAAAATAAGGAGGAGATAAATATGATTCCAGAAAATGTTAAATATGCTTATTTTTCTTCCGGCTGTTTTTGGGGAACTGAATATTGGTTTGAAAAGGGAAAAGGAGTGTATGCTGTTGTAAGCGGATATGCAGGCGGGCATAAAATAAACCCAACATATCAAGAAGTTTGTACAGGTCTTACAGGTCATTTAGAAACTGTACAGGTTGCTTATAACCCTGATGAAACTACTTATGAAGATTTAGTTAAACTATTCTTTGAAACTCATGACTTTACTCAAAAAAATGGTCAAGGTCCTGATATAGGTTCACAATATTTATCAGCTATTTTTTATCAAACAGAAGAAGAAAAAGAAATAGCTCAAAAATACATAAATATGCTTAAAGAAAAAGATTATGATGTGGCAACAACTTTAAGAGAATATAAAAACTTTTATCCAGCAGAAGATTATCATCAAGATTATTATGAGAGAAAAGGCTCTATACCTTATTGCCATTTCTATAACAAAATATTTTAAAAATGAATTTTTGTTTAAAAACTGAATTTATAAATATTTATATTGTTTTAAAATAATACTAATTATATTACATATAAAATATAATTAGTATTATTTTTTTATTTGCACTTTTTGGTTCTTTTGACGAAGTCCGCACCGCGAGCTGCGGGAAAAAGTTGAAGAAAAAATAAATTACAAAGTATAGTTGTTTAGGTTACATTAAAATTATTTAATAAAATAAAAGAGCTATCACTAATTATTAGCAATAGCTCTATTATTATATTAATAAATAACTAAATCAAGCCCTTGATATATCTAATCAATTCAGCAATCACAAAAATTAGAAACACAAATCCAAAAAATATCCAAGACTTGATAGTTCTTTTTCTTGTCTCTTTTTTATTAAACTCTGTTCTAAAAGGATCATTTTCCACGATTCATCAAACCTTTTTCAAATATTTTTGAGTATCAACAGCAACAGCAGCAATGATGATAGCACCTTTAATAATGTATTGCATATAAGGTGAAATACCAACGAAAGTCATACCGTAGTTAATAACTTGGAATATCAAAACCCCAGAAACAATACCCAAAATAGAACCAATACCTCCAGAGAAAGAAACACCACCCACAACACAGGCAGCAATAGCATCAAGCTCATAACCATTACCTAAGTTGTTTGTAGCAGAACCAACACGAGCAACCTCTAAAGAACCAGCTATACCATATAAAGCACCAGCCATAGTATAAACTATCATAAGAGTAAGAGGAATGTTTACACCGCTTACAGCAGCAGCTTCAGGGTTGCCTCCAACAGCAAATATGTTTTTACCTAATTTAGTTTTATTCCAAATCACCCACATTATAGCGGTTATTATGACAGCGAATATTATTAAATATGATATTGTAATGCTTCCTAATTTTATACCGCCCTGAGCAAGATTAGTGAAACGAGGGTCGAGTCCTCCGATAGGCTGAGCACCATAAGGAGGTCTGTCAAAATAAGTACTAGTAACACCGTAAAGTATTAGCTGCATACCTAAAGTAGCAATAAATGGAGTTACATAAAGTTTAGAAATAATGAACCCATTTATAAAACCAAATACCATAAGTATAAGCATAACTAAAAGTATAGGTAATATAACAGGAAGTAAAGGCAAATCAGGATACATTCTTGTAGGGTTAGTAGCAGATTGTAAAAGAGAAGCACTAACAACCGCAGCAAGTCCAACAGCCCTACCAGCACCGAGGTCATTACCTTGAGTTACCAATAAAGTACCAATACCAACAGCAATAATCATACGAGTAGAAGCCTGAGCAAAAATGTTTACAAAGTTGCTAAGTCTAAAGAAAGACGGCTCTTTAATAATAATACCAATAAGTATGAGCAAAAGTGCAGCAAATATGGCATTATTCAGTATAAATTTAGAAATTTTGTTTATAGTAGAATTTTTGTCTGACATATATTATTCCTTTATTAATAAATTATAAATATTTGGCAGATAATGCCATTATTTCTTCTTGATTAGTATTAGCCGTATCAACTATACCCGCAACCCTTCCGTTACTCATAACCATTATCCTATCGGTTATACCAAGCAACTCAGGCATTTCAGAGCTAACCATAATAATAGTCTTACCTTCCGTAGCTAAATCTATTATAAGTTTATATATATCATATTTTGCCCCCACATCAATACCCCTTGTAGGTTCATCAAGCATAAGAATATCCGGAGCACTCAAAAGCCATCTTCCCAATATTACCTTCTGCTGATTACCTCCAGATAATGATTGTATGGCTGTTTTCTCTGAAGGAGTTTTTACCTGCATACTGTCTATTACCCATTTAGTATCCTCTCTCATCTTCTTATTATTTAAAAATCCAAAATTACCCTTATAATTATCTATATTAGCTATTATAGAATTAAAGTTAATAGAAAGCATACCAAATATACCAGTCTGTCTTCTTTCCTCTGTTACCAAAGCAAATCCATGCTTAATAGCTTTTCTTGTTGTATTATTTTTAATATCTTTATCATTTTTAATAATACTTCCGCTTGATAAAGTACGCATACCAAATATACTTTCAAGTACTTCAGTTCTTTTTGCTCCAACAAGTCCCGCTATACCAAAAATCTCACCCTTTCTCACACTAAAATTAATATCAGTAAGAGAAGGCTGATAGAATGCTGTAAAATTTTTAATCTCCAAAATTCCTTCAGCAGGTATATTAGTTTTAGGAGGAAACCTATTAGTTAAATCACGGCCTACCATCTGTTTAATAATAAGGTCGGTTGTTAATTCTTTTGCAGGAGTAGTAGAAACAAATTTACCATCGCGCATTATAGTAACTTCATCAGATATCTGCAGTATTTCTTCCATTTTATGCGAAATATATATCATACCAACACCGCGGCTTTGAAGTTTCCTTATTATTTTAAATAACTTAGCAACCTCTTTTTCTGTGAGCGAGCTGGTAGGCTCATCTAATACAAGTATTTTAGAATTGTATGATACAGCCTTAGCAATTTCTACCATCTGCATTTCAGATACTGATAATGTAGATACTTTAGTTCTAGGGTCTAAAGGTATTTCTAAATCATCAAAAATAGCCTTAGTATCATCATACATCTTTTTCTCATCTACAAAACCAAATTTAGTAGGGTATTTACCAAGCCAAATATTATCTTGTATATTTCTTTGCCTAACTTGATTAAGTTCCTGATGCACCATTGCTACACCATTGTTTAAAGCCTGCTTTGGAGAAGTGAAATTAACTTCATTACCATCTAATAATATAGTTCCTTCATCTTTATGGTAAATACCAAATAAACATTTCATAAGAGTGGATTTTCCAGCACCATTCTCTCCCATAAGGGCAACAACACTCCCCTCTCTTACAACAAGCTCAGCCTTATCCAAAGCTTGAACGCCCGGGAAGTATTTTGATATACCCTTCATCTCAAGAATTACTTTTCTCTCTTCCATAAAAATAAAATCCTTAAAAAATTGCAAAAACTAAATACGATATAAAAAATTAAAATAATACGAAATTAGGGGACATTATAAAAACATAATATCCCCATTCATAAATAATAATTATTACTTATAAGCTTCTTCAGCAATAGTAATATTATCTGCAGTTATAGGAACGTAAGGAACACGTACTGCTTTTACTTCATCTAAAGTCCAAGTAGTACCATCTAAAGGATCTTTACCAGCAGCAACATTCAAAGATAAATCTATAAGAGCCTGAGATTGTCCAACTGGGTCATTAAGAACAGAACCAAGTATTGTACCTTTTTTGATTTCGTTCAACATATCAGGAATAGCATCTACTCCTACTATAGGAATATATTTAGCTTTATCACCTGTATTATAACCTAAAGCTTGTATAGACTGTAAAGCACCTAAAGCCATAGCATCATTATTAGCAAAAATAAACTCTATTTTATCGCCATGTTTTTGTATCCAAGCATCTACTATATCTTTAGCTTTTGCAGTATCCCACATAGCTGTTTGTTCTGCCTCTAATCTTTCTACTTTAACACCATTATTAGTAATATACATAGTTACATGAGAAGTTCTTGCTTCTGCATCTGGGTGACCTGGTTCGCCTTTTAATAATAGATACTGTATAACGCCGTCGCCGTTTTTATCTAAAGCAGGATCTGCTTTCCAAGCATCTACTACGATTTTTCCTTGCATATCGCCAGACTCTTCAGGTTTAGTACCTACATACCAAGTTTTATCATAGCTAGCCATAGCTTCAGCGCTTGGCTGTTTATTAAAGAAAATAACTGGTAAATTTTTAGCTTTAGCTTTATCTATGATAGTTTGAGCAGCTTGAGGGTCTACCAAGTTAATAGCTAAAGAATTTACATTTTTATTAAGCATAACATCTACTTGGTCATTTTGCTGAGCCTGATTATTTTGAGAATCATTCATAATAAGCTGAGCTTTTCCTGCTATTCTAGTTTCAATGTTTCTTCTTAAGAATGACATAAAGTTATCATCATAACGATAAATTGTAACACCAATTAGTGGACCATTAGCATCTGCAGTTGCAGCATTATCTTTATTGCCGCCGCCGCAAGATATAGTAAAGATTGTAGTTATTATAAGCATAGAACTTATAATGAATATTTTTTTCATAATAGAAAACTCCTTAATTTAATTAATATTCTATAATTTTAGTATATAAATTTTATGAGCTAAATCAAGTTTTTAATAATTAAATAAAAAACCTTTATAGTTCAGTATATGAAGTTTTTCTATACAAAAAATAAAAAATATTATCTTTTCATATATACTGTAATGAATAATGATGATAAAAATCCGATAATATACATATAAAACATTTAGGAGGTAAAAAATGGAGGTTTCTATTAATTCTATTTATTCATCTAAAATGTTTCCGTTAACTGGACATATGTATAGTGCAGGGCTTAATGTTTATAATTTATCTGATTCTATAATCAGAATAAATGAATTCATCTCTGGACAAGGAACTTCGGTTAAAGTAAATTATAATTTAGGAAAAAATTTGGATGTATATGCTTAAAAAACTTCATATAAGCCAGTTGTAAGTTACAATATACAATTGGCTTATTTTTTTAAATCTCATCTGAAATCAAAAAATCTCTAAAATAATCTGTATAATCAACTTCAAATTTCATAATCTCGCTGCTAATAGGATGCATGAACTCTATCTCTTTTGCTATAAGCATTAAATTACTATAGTTGGAATAGCTCTTAGAATAAATCTTATCTCCAGCTACAGGAAAACCTTTATATGAACAATGAACCCTTATTTGATGAGTACGTCCTGTTTTAATATTAACTTCTATTAGAGTATGCTTTTTAAATCTGTTTAATACTTTTATATAACTCAATGCCTTCTTTCCATCTTCACGAACTGTCATTTTTTTTCTATATACACTATGCCTTCCTATTGGCAAATTAATCTCATAAAAATTCTCTCTCAATACCCCTACAACTATAGCATGATAAATCTTTTTTATTGTTCTATTTTTAAATTGCTCCTGAATAGCAGAAACTATATCAGCATTCTTTCCAACTATCATTATACCAGAAGTATCTTTATCCAACCTATGTATAATACCAGCCCTACTCTTATCGCCAACAAAATTAAAGTCTTTTATATGATAGAGCAAAGCATTCACTAAAGTGCCGCTCTTTTCAGAAGAAGAACAATGAACGCTCATATTGCAAGGCTTATTTACAACTAATAAATATTCATCTTCATACAAAATTTCCAAATCAATATTTTCTGCTAATATATCTTCATCTTCTTTTCTTTTATCATCTGTTTTTATATTTATCTCTACAATATCATTAAGCCTTAAAGAATAAGATAATTTTTTTACATTGTTATTGACTAATATACAAGATAAATAGTTTTTTACTTGAGACCTGCTTATATTTAATTTCTCACTTACAAATATATCTAATCTCTTATTTAAATCTTTTTCTTCTATTATTGAGAACTTATACATTTATCGTTTATTATTTATTTTCTTTTTTATCTTTTTTCAATGTATTATCAAAATCTTCTTTAAAGAAAAATACGCCCATAGCTATAACAATAATGCCTATAGTAATGGCAGCATCAGCAATATTATAATTCCAAGGAAATCTAATATTCAAATTAAATCCCATATTAATGAAGTCAGTTACAAATCCCCTCATCACTCTATCTAATAAATTACCCATAGCTCCGCCTAACACCATACTAAAACCAACAATAGATATTCTCTGTTTTTTCTTATCTATTATAGTTATTATATAAAATACAACAATCATTGCCAAAAAAACAACAACCTTTAAAAACTCCGGTATAATATGCTTTATTACCTCAGGTACATTGTTAAGAAAGCCAAAAGAAACTCCATAATTTCTCGTATATATAAATACTAATATATCACCAATAATATTTTTATAACCAATAACCTGTAAATATTTATCAACAAAATATTTTGAAACAGTGTCTGCTATAAATATTAATATAGATATTAAAAAATATATCTTTTTTTCTTTTATCTGCAATAAAATCTTACTCATAAAAAATAAATCCCTTATATAATCAAGTGCTAATGATAATTTATATTAGTAAAAATTACAACCTACAAAAATGAAATTAAAAAAATAATATTTATAAAACTCAGAATTTTATACACTGTCAAAAATAAGTCTTTATTATTTGCATAAACTAATTCTATAAAACAAAATATAGTTTTATTTTCTAATAAAATTCAATCGTTTTAAGTATATGCTAAAATCAAATATGATTATTGCAAAATTTTATTTTTTATTTTAGTATATAAAAACTATTTTTTAGGAGATTAAAGTTTATGAGAATTATTGATATTAATACAAACAAATTGCATTCTATGCTTTTTGTGTTGCTTCCTATTGTTTTAATAGTAGGTTTTTTAATTTTTTCAAGTGTTACAATAGTATCAACTGGAGAGGTTGGCATAAGAAGCAGATTGGGGAAGGCAATATCTGAAGAAGAGCCTGGACTTCATTTTAGAATACCTTTTATAGATAAAATCAAAACCATAGAAGTGAGAGAGCAAACTGTTGAAAAGACTTATGCTGTATCATCAAAAGATATGCAAACTATATCAATGACTTTGAATGTTCAGTATTCTATAACTGGTAATGCTTTAGAATTATATAAAAAATTTGGTACAGATTATAAAAATAAATTGGTTAACCCAAGAATATCAGAAAGTCTTAATGCTGTTTCAGCAAGATACACAATAGAAGAATTTATTACAAAAAGAAATGAAATGGCTGGAGAACTTTTAAAAGAGGTTATGGCAGATTTTGAAGATTATGGTATTACAGTTGCAGCTTGTTCTATTATAGAACATGACTTTTCTGATGAGTTTGATCAAGCAATAGAGAGAAAATTAATAGCCTCCCAAGATGCCCTAACAGCACAAAATGCATTAGAAAAAGTGAGATATGAAGCTGAAGCTGAAATTACTAAAGCTAAAGGTATAGCCGAAGCTAATAGAATAATGCAGGAATCTTTAACCCCTCTTTTAATACAGAGAATGTACATAGAGAAATGGGACGGCAAAATGCCTCAAGTTTCTGGTTCTGGTGTTACACCTATGATACAAGTAAAATAATTTTTACAATTTAATATAAAAAAATCTTACTTTTTTTGTAAAATTTATGTATTTTTCTAAAAAATTGTTATATAATAATTTTATAATAATTTTTTGGAGTTTTATATGGGACAAGCTATTGTTATAGTAATAGTAATTGTATACCTAATAGCTATGCTTTTTATAGGTGTATATTCTAGTAAAAAGATTAGTAATAGTAATGATTTTGCTTTGGCGGGTAGGAATTTAGGTCCAATACTTTTGGCAGGAACTTTGGCTGCTACAAATATTGGGGGGGGTACTTCGCTTGGTTTGGCAGAGCAGGCTTTCGGTAAATGGGGATTTTCTGCTGTTTGGTATGTAATTACGGCATCTTTTGCATATTTAGTACTTGCTTTTTTGGCTCAGAGATTTAGAAATGCTATGGTTACTACTGTATCTGAGTATTTCTATAATAGATATGGCAAGGCAAATGCATTAGTTACTTCTATTATTATGGGGCTTCCTATGATAGGTATTACTGCTGCCCAAATTATAGCTTCTGCAAGTATTTTAACTGTTATGACAGGCTGGAATTATAAAGTATCTGTTGTAATAGTTACAGTTGTAGTTACAGCATATTCATCTATGGGAGGTCTTTGGGGTGTTGCTTTCACTGACTTAATTCAAGGTTCATTAGTATTTATTGGAAGTTTGGTTGCTATACCTTTTGCTTTGAATTATGCTGGAGGTTTTGAGCATGTAATTGCTAATCTCACACCTGCACAAAAATCGCTTACTGCTGGTATGGGTTGGCCAACTATAATATCACTTACTATAATGTATATAGCTTCATATTCTGTTGGTCCTGAAATTAGCCAAAGATTCTTTTCTGCAAGAGATTCTAAATCACTTATGATAGGTTCTTTAATGGGTGGGTTAGTTTGTATATTATATTCTTTATTCCCTGCTTTTTTGGGATTGATTGCTTCAAGTGTTGTAAAAGATGGACTTATGACTTCAGAATTATTAACCTCTGAGGGAAGCAGATATATTTTACCAGTGCTTGCAATTCATACTATGCCTCCTGTTATAGTAGGATTATTATTTTCTGCTCTAATATCTGCTACTATGTCTTCCGCTGACTCTGATATGCTTGCTGTATCTGTAATAGCAACAAATGACATATACAAAAAATACATAAACAAAAATGCTACAGATAAACAATTACTTTTCTTGGGAAGAGCCTGTATGGTTGTGGTAGGCCTTATATCTATGTTTATAGCTTTTAGGGCTGCTAATTTAATAACTATACTTATGTTTTCATTTAGCTTACGCGCTGCTGGAGTATTTATACCATATTTATTTGGAAATTATACTAAGAAAAAATTATCAGCAATAGCAAGCATGGGCTCATTAATAGCTGGAAGCGTTGTTACAATATTCTTTCAATACAATAAAAGTATTAACTTGTTTGGAGTTGACCCAATAATACCAGGTATTGTTGCAAGCTTAATAGTGTTTTTAATTCTTTCTTCTATAATACAGCCTAAACCTGATGCAAAAACTGATGTAAATAATTGATTTAAATAATAAAAAAGAGGAGTATATCAAAATAATATGCTCCTCTTAATTATTTTTTATGACTTATTTATTTAAAATCTTGCACTCAAATAAGGCATAGGGTTTTTATGATCGCCGGCTATTCTCACTTCAAAGTGGCAGTGTATGCCTGTTGTTCTTCCAGTATTTCCAATCATAGCAATTTTTTGACCTCTTTTTACTTCCTGACCGGCATGTACCAAAAGCTCTGAATTATGACCATATCCTGTTTGATAACCATTAGCATGCTCTATAAGTACAAACCAACCATAACCATTTTTCCAGCCTGCAAATGTAACTTTACCATCAGCAGCAGCTAGTATCGGCGTACCATAAGGTCCTGCTATATCAACACCATAGTGATAACTTTTTTCTTGAGTAAATGGAGAGAGTCTTGCCCCAAATCCGCTTGATATTCTTCCGCCTCCTGCAACCGGCCAACCTACTGGTATTTCCTTATGTATTACCGAAGAAACGTCCATAAATGTTAGAATATTTTTTTGATATCTATCTATTTCATTTAAGGTCTTATTTATATCATTATCATTGTTATTATTATTAAATGAAGAAGCATTATTATAATCTATTAAATAAGAAATATTTTTTATAGTGTCATTATATTCTTTTAGTGATTTTGAATATCTATTAAGTGAATCTTTATATTCTGTAATTAAGCTATAAGTTTTAGCTTCTGTAGCTGATAATGTATTATAAAAATCTCTCGCTTCTTTTTGTTTATAGTAAGCATCAAAACCTGTATAAATCAATGAAGCGAAAATTAATATAAAAAACAATATCATAAAATTATTAATAGGCAAGCTTAATCCTTTTTCTTTATCATTATAAAAAATTAATATGCTTCTTTCATTATTTCCTTTTTTAATAATAGCAGATATTATTTTATTTAAAAAAGTTCTTATTGGCAAAAATAAATCATATATTTTATGAAAAAATTTTTTTAGATGATAGAAATTATCATGAGTCTTTTTATAATTTATTTTTTTATTATTATGAATTTTCACAGGATTTTGTTTGCCTGTATGTTTCAAATTATTAATAAATCTATCAGCTATTTTAGTTTTATCTTTAGATGTTTCTTGTATATAATATTCATCTAAACGTATATTAGATTTTGTTTCAAAAGTATTTCTAGTTTGAATAATAAACCTCCAGCTTATAAATCAAATAAACTATTCTCTTTATAATTATCGTTATTTTTCACATTAATATTTAAATAGCTATACGCTTTTATTGTAGCAACTCGGCCTTTTGGAGTTCTTTTGATAAAACCAGATTGTATTAAATATGGCTCTATTACATCTTCTATAGTTTCTATCTGTTCGGATAATGAAACAGATATAGTATCTACACCAACAGGACCTCCATTATAATTTTTTATTATAGTTGTTAGATACTGTTTGTCAAGAGCTTCAAAGCCATTTTTATCTACACCCAATTTCTCCAAAGAGTCAGATGCAAACTTTTCATCTATTTTTAAAACATCAGAAACCGTAGCAAAGTCAAACACCCTTCTAAGTAATCTATTAACTATTCTAGGTGTTCCTCTTGATCTTGATGCTATAGAAATTGCAGCTGAATCTGTTATATCAATATTAAGAAACTTTGAACTTCTTTTTACTATATCTGCTAAATCTTCATTTGTGTAAAACTCAAGTCTCTCCACTATTCCAAATCTGTCATATAATGGTGTGCTTAATAGTCCGCTTCTTGTTGTAGCTCCTATTAAAGTGAATTTTGGAAGTTTAACTCTAAAGCTTTTAGCAGATGTTCCTTCTCCAACCTTTATATCAACAAAAAAATCTTCCATCGCAGAATAAAGCACTTCTTCAACAACAGTTCTAAGTCTATGTATTTCATCTATAAATAATATATCTTTTTCGCCTAATGTTGTTAGTATAGATGCTAAATCACCTGGGCGTTCTATTACAGGGGCAGATGTTGCTTTGATATTGCTTCCAAGTTCCTCTGCTATTATTTGAGCTAAAGTAGTTTTTCCTAAACCAGGAGGTCCGTAAAATAATATATGATCCAAAGAAACATCTCTTTTTTTTGCACTATCTATAAAAACTTTTAATTTTGACTTTATATTTTCCTGCCCTATAAAATCATTGAACCCTTTTGGTCTTATAGAAGAATTATTAACATCATAAGAGTTTTCATTGGAGTTAGTTATGCTTTCTTTATCCAATATTTAAAATCCATCTTTTTTAAAAGATATTATATTATAAAAAATAATTAATAACAAATTTATTTTTTATATAAATATGATTATTTTTATGCAAAAAAATCTAAATATAGTTTTATTAAATTAAATATTAGTTTTTAAGTTATCAATTATAAAAATTTACTTTCTATTTTCTTTGAGTTCTTTGAGCTTTTTTTAGAATACCTGCAATTTTTCTAAGTTTAAGATTCTCTGCTATATCTAAAGCAGTATCTCCATGGTTATCTTCTATATTTACATCGGCTCCTTTTTCTACTAAAAATTTAACATAGGGTTCAGCAAACCTTGAGCCATATGATGAACAAGCCCACATTAAAGAAGTGTATCCATTATAATCTTTTGCATTAATATCTGCACCTTTTTCTAATAAAACTTCAGCTAATTTTATACGATATTCCTGAAAACTTTTATTATTAAAATTACCTTCACCCATACCAAGATATATCAAAGGAGTATATTCTCGTTTATTCTTTATGTTTACATCAGCACCTTGCTCTATTAAAAAATTAGCTATTTCAAAGTCTAGTATATCAATACTGCCTTCATCTGAAGTATCAAGAGTTTTATTTAAAGCTGTGTCTCCTTCATTATCTTGTGCATTTATATTGGCATTTTTTGAAACTAAATATTTTATTACATCTATATTTCTTTCATGACTATACTCACATGCTGATATTAAAGCAGTACTTCCTCCTTTATAAAAGTTTACATCAGCACCGTTTTCAACTAATAATTTTACTGTTTCTAAATTATTTACACCATATATTAAGGCTGTATTTCCATAATTATCGAAAGCATTTATATCAGCACCTTTTTGTATTAGAAGTTCTACCACTTTTATATTATGAAGTTTGGAAGCATACATTAAAGGTGTCTCTCCATGATTATTTTTTACATTTATATCAGCACCATTATTTATTAAAAATTCTGCAACAGATGAATTTTCATCATATCTATATTCAATATGTTCATAATCTAATGAGAGTAATAGAGGAGTTTCTACTGAGCTATATTCAGAATGTGTTTTGGCATTTACATCAGCACCTTTTTCAACTAAAAATTTAACCATATCATAGTCATTTCTTAAAGCTGCTATCATTAAAGGAGTATAATCATAATCATCAGGAGAATGCTCCCCAGCATTTATTCTTGATTCTAAGTCAAAACCATTTTCTACTAATACTTTAAACATTTCTCTATTTTGTGCCAATGCTGTTGAAGCTCTATAAGATATATTAAGAAGTGATGCTCCATAATTGTTTTTAGTATTTACATCAGCACCGTATTTTATTAATAAATTAAATATTTTTTTAGCATTTTCTAGTCTTTCTTCTTCTCCATAATGATCATAGTAAATATTATAATATAATACAGTGTTTCCATAATTGTCTTTAGTATTTGCATCAGCACCATTTTCTAATAAAAATTTAACCATTTCATAGTCTCCTCTCATAGCAGCTCTCATTAATGCTGTATAACCATATTCATCTTTTGTGTTTATATTGGCACCTTGTTGTATAAGTAATTTTGAAATATCAAAATTATTATTAGCAATAGCAATCATTAAAGCTGTTTTGTTTTCATTATTTGCTGTATTAGGATTGGCACCTTTATCAAGTAAATATTTAACCATATCATAATCTTTTTTATAAACAGCAATCATTAAAGGAGTATAATCATAATCAGATCTATCCGCCTTTATTCTTGACTCTAAATCAAAACCATTTTCAACTAATATTTTAAACATTTCTTTATTTTTATCAAAAGATTCTGAAATTCTATAGGATACATCAAGAAGAGATGTTCCTTTATCGTTTTTAGTATTTACATCAGCACCGTATTTTATTAATAAATTAAGTATTTTTATAGCATTTTCTGTTTCATTTTCTTGTCCGCGACTATTATGCTCAATACTATAATATAATGCAGTATCTCCTTCTGTATCTCTAATGTTTACATCAGCACCATTTTTTAATAAAAATTCAACCATTTCATAATTTGTATTTCTAGCAGTATACATTAATGCTGTAGCACCTGCTTTATCTTGAATATTGACATCAGTACCTTCTTCTATGAGCAGTTTTGCTATATCATTATATCCGCTTACAGAAGCATTTATTAAAGCCGTTCTATCATAAGAATCTAATGCATTACAGTTTGCACCTTGCTCTAAATATGATTTAACTTTTTTTATATTATTATCTTCTACAGCAGAAAATAACGATTCATCTAAAGTTTTAGAATACAAAAGAATATTAAACAAGAATAATACAGCAAATACTTTTTTCATATATACCCCTCCAATGCTTATGGCATCTGATTGGATTATATAATTATAATTGTTTTATGTCAATTAAAATGGATTTTATAAAATTAATGAATTTGTTTTATGCTTTTTAATGATGTTTATTATAATAAGAAATTTTTATTATAGTTTTTCTATTTCTTCTATGCTCAATCCTGTGTTTTCGCTTATAATTTTTATATCTATTCCTGAATTTTTTAAGTTTTTAGCTATAGATATTGCTTTATTTTTTCTCCTTGTTCTATGCCTTTTTCAAGACCTTTTTTGGTAACTGCCATTACATCAACAATAGACTGTTTATCACTAATTGTTTTTTTCAGATTAAAAGTATTAAGTACTTTTACTTCCTCAAAAGGCTCTTGATCGTAGTCAGTTCTTAAATTTAATAAAATATGTTCATGTCCTTCTTTGGCGAACATATAACGCATAAAATAGTCATTCAAAACATTAATATTTCTCATAGATTTATTATACTAAATTAAATATAAAGTTACAAGTTTAATCATCAAAATTTACTTTCCATTTCTTTGAGATTTTTTTAGAATATCTGCAATTTCTCTAAGTTTAAGATTCTCTGCTATATCTAAAGCTGTATCTCCATAGTCATTTTCTATATTTACATCGGCTCCTTTTTCTACTAGAAATTTAACAAATGATTCATTAGATTTTCTTGTACAAGCCCACATTAAAGAAGTGTATCCATTATAATCTTGAGCATTAATATCTGCACCTTTTTCTAATAAAACTTCAGCTAATTTTATACGATTTTCCTGAAAACTTATATTATAAAAACTACCTTCAAGCATACCAAGATGTATCAAAGGAGTATATTGGTTTTTATTCTTTATGTTTACATCAGCACCTTGCTCTATTAAAAAATGAGCTATTTCAAAGTCTGGCATAGTAGTAAGAGTTTTGTTTAAAGCTGTGTATCCTTCATTATCTTGGGCATTTATATCAGCATTTTTTGAAACTAAATATTTTATTACGTCTATATTTATTTCCAAACTAGGTTTACATGCTAATATTAAAGCAGTACTTCCTCCTTTATAAAAGTTTACATCAGCACCGTTTTCAACTAATAATTTTACTGTTTCTAAATTATTTACACCATACATTAAGGCTGTATTTCCATAATTATCGAAAGCATTTATATCAGCACCTTTTTGTATTAGAAGTTCTACCACTTTTATATTATGAACTTTGGAAGCATACATTAAAGGTGTCTCTCCATCCTCATTTGTTACATTTATATCTGCACCTTTTTGTATTAGAAGTTCTGCCACTTTTATATTATGAAGTTTGGAAGCATACATTAAAGGTGTTTCTCCATCCTCATTTGTTACATTTATATCTGCACCATTATTTATTAAAAATTCTGCAGCGGATGAATTTTCATTTTTATAATAATAATATCTATAGTCAGGATGTTCATTATCTAATGAGAGTAATAGGGGAGTTTCTACTGAGCTATGTTCAGAATGTGTTTTAGCATTTACATCGGCACCTTTTTCAACTAAAAATTTAACCATATCATAGTCATTTCTTAAAGCTGCTATCATTAAAGGAGTATAATCATAATCAGCAGGAGAATGCTCCCCACCCTTTATTCTTGATTCTAAGTCAAAACCATTTTCTACTAATACTTTAAACATTTCTCTATTTAGTGCCAATTCTGTTGTATAAGCTGTATCAAGAAGTGATGCTCCATAATTGTCTTTAGTATTTACATCAGCACCATATTTTATTAATAAATTAAATATTTTTTTAGCATTTTCTAGCATTTCTTCTTTTTCGTAATGATCATAGAGAATATTATAATACAATACAGTGTTTCCATCATTATCTTTAGTATTTATATTGGCACCATTTTCTAATAAAAATTTAACCATTTCATAGTCTCCTATCATAGCAGCGTTCATTAATGCTGTAAGACCGTCTTCATCTTTTGTGTTTATATTTGCACCTTGTTGTATAAGTAATTTTGAAATATCAAATTTTCCATAATCATTAGCAATCGTTAAAGCAGTTTTCTTTTCATTATTTGCTGTATTAGGATTGGCACCTTTATCAAGCAAATATTTAACCATATCATAATCATTTCTTAAAGCTGCTATCATTAAAGGAGTATAATCATAATCAGATCTACCCGTCTTTATTCTTGACTCTAAATCAAAACCATTTTCAACTAATATTTTAAACATTTCTTTATTTTTATCAAAAGATTCTGAAATTCTATAGGATACATCAAGGAGAGATGTTCCTTCATCGTTTTTAGTATTTACATCAGCACCGTATTTTATTAATAAATTAAGTATTTTTATAGCATTTTCTTGTCCGAAACTATCATGCTTAATACTATAATATAATGCAGTTTCTCCTGATGCATCTCTAATGTTTACATCAGCACCATTTTTTAATAAAAATTCAACCATTTCATAATTTGTATCTCTAGCAGCATACATTAATGCTGTAGCACCTGCATTATCTTTAATATTGACATCAGTACCTTCTTCTATAAGTAATTTTGCTATATCATCATATCCCATTAAAGCAGCGTACATTAATGCTGTAAAACCGTATTCATCTTGAGCATTTGGATTTGCTCCTTTAGCTAAATATGATTTAACTTCTTCTATGTTATTATATTGTACAGCTAAAAAGAAAGTCTGAGAATACATAGGATACATTTTTGTAACTTGAACATATTCATTAGTATTTGTAGTTGTTGGATTAATATATACTTGTTCATTTGTTTGAGTTTGATTAGTTTGAGTATTTTCTGTTTGTTTAGTATTGCCGCTGTTACCGCCGCTGCAGGAAATTATCGAAAGTATTAAAACAAAAATAGAAATAATATTTTTCATATATACCCCCTATATCTTAAAACCAATTTGATTGTATATTGAAAAATATTCATTGTCAATTATTATAAATAGTAATTAAGTATTATCTTCTCTTTTTAGATTTCTTTTTTTCTTTTCTGGTTTTAGATGATTTAGATTTTCTTGAATATATTTCTTTTTTGTTTTTCTTTTTCTTCAAAAAATCTCTGCTGTCTATTATATCTCTGTCATCTAATGCATTATCAAATTCGCTTGCGGGTAAAAAGTCTATAAATAACTCTTCTATATTAACCCTATGAACAACTATTCTTATTTTATCTCCAAGCGTATACCATTTAGCTTCTTCATTGCTATACGCTGCCTGTTCATTTTCATCATAATGATAATGATGTCTTAAATCTGCATATCTTATTAAGCCCTCTATTCCTCTCTCTTCTATTTCAACAAATATACCAAATTTAGTAATTCCGCTTATGATGCCGTTGTATTCTTTGCCGACTTTTTCTTTCATAAACCTTGCAGCTTTTATTTTATACAAACTTCTCTCGCATTCCACAGCAACCCTCTCTGTTTTAGAACACCATTTAGCACAATTATCAAACATCTTTTGCATAGAAGGTTTCATATTTTGAGCACCTTCTAATGATAGTTTTAAAAGCCTATGAGTAAGTAAGTCAGTATATCTTCTTATAGGCGAAGTGAAGTGAGTATAATATTCAAAACCAAGACCGAAATGCCCTATATTATTAACATCATATGTAGCCTGCTTCATAGAGCGTAAAAGTAATGTAAGCAGAAGTTTTTCATCTGGTTTACCTATTATTGACTCTATAAATGAATGAAAATCTAAATTGCCTTCATTGTCAGTTGTAAGTCTGTATCCTCTGTTGAATGCTATTCTTCTAAATGTGTCTAACTTTTCAGAATCTGGGCTGTCATGCACTCTATAAATAGCACCTTTTATATTTTTTAATCTCTTAGCAACCTCGCAGTTTGCAAGAAGCATAAACTCTTCTATTATCTTATGAGTCTCTTTTCTCTCACCTATAAAAAAGTCTTTTGGGTTTCCGCCTTTATCTAATATTATTTGCGTTTCATTGAGATTAAACTCTATGCTTCCGTTATCTATTCTTTTTTGAAGAAGTATTTTTTTTATGTCATCAGCATTTTTTAAAAGTTCCAAAAGCCAATCTTCATCTTGTTCTATGCCGTCCAAAACATCTTGTGCATAATCGTAAGTTAATCTTCTGCTAGACTTTATAACGCTTTTGTGAAAAGTACTTTCTTTTATATTTCCTTTATTATCTATAGTGATAAACACTGTCATTGTGAATCTGCTCACGCCTTCATTTAAAGAACATATTCCATTAGAAAGCTCATGCGGAAACATTGGGTATACTGTATCAATTAAATAAACGCTATTTCCTCTCTTTCTCGCTTCCCTGTCTAATGCAGAACCCTCAGCTACAAAAAAACTAACATCAGCAATATGCACGCCTATTTTATATCCGTCGTTTAATTTTTCTACACTTATAGCATCATCAAAATCTTTAGAATCAACCCCGTCTATTGTTACAGTTCTTATATCTCTTAAATCTATTCTGTCAAACTCAAACCCAACATTTTCCATACTATCTGGAAGAATCTTTGCTTCTTCAAGACATTTTTTTGGGAAATCAGTAGGTATATTATATGCATTGGCTACTATTTCAGCATCTTTTTTTGCATTGTTTATTTCTACTTTTATATCTGGCTTTTCTATAATATTGGTTTTAGTGCTGTTTTCTTTTTTAGATGTTTTTTTTGGATAGCCTTTTTTTAGCTCCTGTTTTTTCAAAGCTTGTTTGGCATCTTTTTCGTTATTGCTTGAATCTAAATAATATTTCCCTTCTTTTGTGAGCTTTAATACATCGCCTTTTTTTATGATAAGTCCCATAGAACTTGCTTTATGAAGCATTTTATCAAATCTTAACTTATCTTTTTTGTTTTCAACATATTCAGCTTTATAATCTTTTATGCTTACTTGACCTTTTTTCTCTATTCTTCTTAATAACTTAATCACTTTCATAATGTTTTTATTATAGCAATAAAAAATATAATGTCAATTAATTCATAAAAACTTTATTCTCAGCAATAGAACACTATTGATTAAATGACATTTTAGTTTATCATAAAAAATAAATAAAAAATTATGGAACTTTTTATACTATGAATAAGCTATTCTTGTTTCCAAACTCTAAAGCAAGAGATAATTATATTATAAAAGAAAATGATGAATATTATAGTTTAGATATTACAAATTACAAAACAATATATGAATTCTACAAAAACAATATAGATAACTTTTTAAAAAAATACATAGTAGAAAATAATATATCACTTTTAGAAAAAGCTATAGCTATAGTAAATATGCACTCTGCAATAACCGACTTTGCAAATACAAATAAAAATTCAATAATATCTAAACAAGTTATCACTTATCAATTAGCTTCAAATCTATATTCTTTTTTAGAAGAAATTAGCTTTGCCAAATTAATATGCAATAATGAAGAGATAATTTTAAATGATGACCTCTTAAAAGATATAAATAAAATTATACAAATATATAAACTGAAAAATAAACAAATTAATGCAATTGATGAATTCGATGCTTTTGAAGAGTTTATTAAAGCAATAAAAAATAAACAAATACAAACTATCAGTAATTATAATGAAATAAATGTATACAACTTTGAAAACCTACCCAATTTATACAGCATATTACTAAATACAATACAAACTTCATATAATATAAAAATAAACATATTTTTACCAGAAGAATGTATAAAAAACTTTACACCTTATTTTAAGGATTATAATATAATTTCTTATAAAATATCAAATTTTGCAAAATCATTAATAAATAAAAAAAATATAAAAACTGATAATATAAAATTAATAACAGCATTCGGTATAAAACAAGAAACAGATACTGTATTAGATGAAATAATAAAATTAATAGAATTAAATACCTCTTTAGATGATATAACTATAATCTATTCTGATGCTGATAAATATCATGACATTATAGTTGATAGATTAAAAGAATGTAATATTCGTTTTAATGAGAGAAGAGGCAATTTTATATGGAAAATGCCGCTCATACCTGTACTTATGTCGGTATTCACTGTGCTTGACAAAAAAGATGATATAAAAATTGATGTAGAAAATCTAATTAAAATATTATCCTCTCCTTTTATAAATAAAAACGAAGAAATAAATAATTCCAATATAAGAAATATATTATATGCAGACAAAAAAATAGTAAGCATTATGCAATTAGATGATTTTACAAAAAGAGTTCAAGACAACAAGTTTATATTAGATTTTATAGAACTATTAAAAAAATTAATATATGCAAATACTTATAAAAATATAGCAATAGTATATATAGAAATATTAAAATTCTTAAAAGTAGATTTAATATTTAATAATCAATTACTTTACAAAGACAATAATCTAATTAATATCCATCAAAATGCATTAAGCTTATTTATAGAACTAATATTAAAACTTCATTCAATTGAAAATGAAGAAAAAATAGATTATTATGATTTTTATTCAGCACTAAGTACATTAATAGAAGATACTTATATAAAAACAGATAAAAGTAAATATGACGCTATAACTTTAAGTAATTTATATGATGCCAGAGGAATAAAATCAAAACATTTATTTATATTAGGCATGAATAATGATTTTTTAATTAGAAAGCCGAATACTTTTTTTATGAGCAATAAAATTAGAGAAGAAATTAATAATAAATATAAAAAACATATATTTAATACTCAAAGCTTATTGTCTGATATGTATTACAATTTATTTTTAAATATACTCTCTTCATTAGAAGATAATAGCAAGGTTTATTTTTCTTTTAGATTTAAAGATAATGAAGGCAATTTAGATATACCATTTTATTATATAGAAGATATTGCATCGGAAATAGGAATAAAAGATTTTAATAATATTAACTCTTTTATTTATAGAAAAAATTACATATCAGAAGAAGATAATATTCATACTGCAAAAGAAAGTGTTATGAGTTTATTTTTTGAAGGAGAAAATTACAATTTAACAAATAAACATTTAAATAACAATCTTCCAATTAATATAGAAGAAATTATAAAAAGCGTTTATAATAAAATCAATAAAAATCTCTATGATGATGCTAATAATAATGCAATAAAAATAATACAAGATAAGTTGTTTAGTGATGAGGGTATTAGTGTAAGCTATTTGCTCAATATAATGCAATGCCCTGCTAAGGTTTTATATAATGATGAATGTAAAATAGAAGCTGTATCATCAACTCCAGTTAGTATAGATAAAATATTGAGAGGAAGCGTTTACCATGAGATATTTAATAATTTTTACATAGAGATAAAAAATAAATACAATGATTTAAAACTAAAAACTTCAGAGTTTAATAATTACAGCAACATAGCAAAAGAAGTTATAAAAAATACTATAATAAACAATAATGAAATTATTGATGATATTGACAAAAAAATAATGGAATACGAAATAACTAATATAATGAAGCATTTTATATTAAATGAAATAGATAATATTGAAAATGATGGATTTATACCGTTTGAATTTGAACAACCTTTCAGCGGTATTAATATTTATTCTCATAATGGATTTAATGTAAAAATTAAAGGCAGAATAGACAGAATAGATTTAAGTTATAGAGATGATAAAACAATAAATGGAATAAGAATTATAGATTATAAAGGAAGCGATTATAATATTAAAGAAATAAAAAAAGATTACAATTATGATGATATAATCAATAATTATTTGCAGCCTTTGTTGTACTTAAAATATGCTATAGAAGAATATATAATTAAACAAGATAAAGACATTAATATATTTAAACAATTAGAAAAATGCGAATTAGGTTTCAGCATTTATAAAGAAAAAAATATAGTAAACAAAGAAAAGCATTATATAAAATTTGATGATAAAGAAACAATACTTACTATATTAGGGTATAATGGAGAGAATATACTTCATAATTATTTTGACAAAGTGTTAAGTTATATAGCAGATGGTAAATTAATTTTTATCCCAGGAGAAAACCAATGCAGAGATTGCATGTATTATAATTTATGTAATGAACATTATGTTTATGAATGATAAAAATAAATATTGAAAAATACAAAACTAATTTTTGACAGAATTCAATTTTTTTAGTAAAATGTTACTCATATAATAATTTATTTTGTTGTAGTTTTTGGATTTATGGAAAATACTGAAATATCAAATCTTTTAATAGAAAAGTTCAAAAATAGTGAAGAGTACAAATCTTTTGATTTAAACAATGTAAAAAACATATCAGGAATAAAAGGAGGGTCAGATTCTCTTTTTTTTGCAACTCTTTTTAAAGATAAAAATAAAAGTTTAATAATTATAAAAGAAGATGAAAATGAGGCTATGCTATTAAGTCAGGCTTTAAACTTTTATAATGTAGATAATCATTATTTTCCAGATTATGACAGTGTGCCTTTCACAAAAATGTCTCCTATTACGGATATAGTGCAAGACAGATTAAGTATTTTATATAAACTAATTAATGAAGATAAATTTATTCTAATAACAACAATAAAATCCATCGCAAGAAAACTTCCAAACAAAGAAACATTAAAAAATAATATAATCAATATAAAAGTTAATGACAAATTAAATATTGATTCTTTAAGGCTTAATTTATATGATTTTGGGTATGTGATAGAGAGAGAAGTTTCTGAGGTTGGAACTTGTGCTGTGAGGGGAAGCATAATAGATATATATTCCATTCTTTATAATAATCCAATTAGAATAGAGTTATTTGATGATGAAGTTGAGAGTATAAGATTTTTTAATATAGAAGATGGAAAATCATATAAAAATGTTGAAGAGATTATAATATATCCTGTGAGGGAAGCAATTTATAAAGATTCAATTATAGAAGAGGTTTTAAACAAAGATATTGACAGTGAATTAAAAGATAATATACAAAAAAGCAAATATTTTGCTGGAAGCGAAAACTTACTTGGGGTATTTAATAATGATTTGCAAACTATATTTGATTATACTCATGGAAGCATTATATTTACAGATGATACATTAAAACTAAAAAATAAACTAATAAATGTTTTATCAACTGCAGAAGAAAATTTTAATGATATGGATAATATATTTAAATCTTTTTATGATAATATAAACTCTCTTTATATAGATACAAATTATTTTGAAGATATAGCAAAAAATACAATTAATTTAAGTCCTTTTATAGTGGATAATAATATTCATAAATTTAGTTTCAATGAAGGAGTTTCTTTCAAATCTAAACTAACAGAGTTTTTGGATTATATTAAAGATTATAGAAAGAAAGATTATTTTATTATACTTTCTACAAGCCATTATGACCAGGCAAAGAGATTTTATAAGATAATGGATAATTTAGAACCTAAATTAATTGCATCAGAAGAAAACACTAATGAAGAAACTAAAACAATAATAGAAGAAAACAACATAGTAGATGAAGAAGAAAAACTTGATTTTTCTAATAATGAAAATGATTTTTATATAATAACAACTCAATCAGCATCAGGATTTATTAAAGATGATATAAAAACAATATTTATAGCAGATTGGGAAGTATTTGGAAGAAAAAGAAAAAGAGTAAAAAAGATACCGAAAGTAAATAAAAATATTATAGAAACATTTGTTGATTTAAATATAGGCGACTATGCTGTTCATGTAAACTATGGTATAGGAAAATATTTAGGTTTAACACGTAAACTATCGAACGGAAAAGAAAAAGATTATTTAACATTAGAGTACGCCAAAGGAGATAAACTCTATATACCAGTAGAGCAGATGAACTTTGTGCAGAAATATATATCTGGAAGCGGAGAAGAGCCAAAATTAACAGCATTAGGCGGAAGTGCTTGGGATAAAATAAAAAGCAAGGCAAGAGAAGATGCTTTAGCTACAGCAAGAGAACTTATAAAAATATATGCAATTCGTTCTCATGTTCATGGAAATATTTACGGACCAGACACTCAGTGGCAAGATGACTTCGAAGCTTCATTTAACTATGAGGAAACTGTTGATCAATTAAGGGCTATCAATGATATAAAGTCAGATATGGAAAGCGATAAGATGATGGACAGGCTTGTTTGCGGAGATGTGGGATTTGGAAAGACTGAAGTTGCTTTTAGAGCTATATTTAAAGCTGTTATGGCAGGAAAGCAATGTGCAATACTCTGCCCTACTACAATACTCTCGCAGCAGCATTATAATAATGCCAAAAAAAGATTTGAAGATTTTCCTGTTCGTATAGAAGTATTAAATAGATTTATCTCTTCAAGACAAGCTAAAAAAAATAAAGAAATGCTTGAGAATGGTTCTTGCGATATTATCATAGGTACGCACATGCTTTTATCTGATGATATTAAGTTTAAAAATTTAGGCTTAATAGTTATAGATGAAGAGCAGAGATTTGGTGTAAAACATAAAGAAGCATTAAAAAAACTTAGATTTGAAACTGATGTGCTTACACTATCTGCAACACCAATACCAAGAACATTGAATATGGCATTAACAGGCATAAGAGATATAAGTATAATAGAAACGCCTCCATTAAACAGAATACCTGTAAAAACTTATGTAATGGAATTTAATGAAAAGACTGTTGTAACTGCAATAGAGAGAGAATTAAAAAGAAACGGGCAAGTATTTTATTTATATAATAGAATAGATACTATAGAATCATTTGCTTTGATGATAAAAAAGCTATGCCCTAAGGCTTCTATATGTGTTGCACATGGAAAAATGACAGGTATTCAGTTAGAAAAAATTATGTCGGATTTTATTAACCATAAATATGATATATTAGTATCTACCACAATAATAGAAAATGGAATCGATATCCCTAATGCTAACACAATATTAATAGATAATGCTAATAAACTTGGTCTTTCTGAGTTATATCAATTAAGAGGAAGAGTTGGAAGGAGCGACAGAGAGGCTTATGCTTATATGTTTTATCCTGAAAACTTGGCACTAACAGAAGTAGCTTATAAAAGGCTTCAAGCTATATCAGAGCATACAGACCTTGGTGCTGGATTTAAGATAGCAATGAGAGATTTAGAAATAAGGGGTGCTGGCAACATATTAGGAAAAGAGCAATCTGGTATGATTTATCAGGTTGGTTATGAACTTTATACTCAAATGCTTGAAGAGGCTACCAATGAATATAAGGGTGAAATAAAAGAGGTTACTTTTGATACGGTTATAGATTTTAAACATAATTTATTTATACCAGATGAATATATATCAGACCCTAAAGAGAAAATATCAGTATATAAATTAATAATGCGTTCTCAAAGTGATGAAGATATTGACACTGCTAAAGAATATATGATAGATAAATATGGAAAGATGCCTAAAGAAATGGAAGATATATTTAGTATAGCAAAATTAAAAGTGATATTAAAAAGAGTAAGAGTATTATCAGTGATAGAAGGGCATTATAATATGTATATAAAACTTGATAAATATTCTAAAATAGATGCTAAGAAAGTATCAAAATTAGTTTCTTTGGAAGGCTCTGGAGTTTATTTTGATAAAGAAAATCTTAATCAATTAATAATACCCGTAGTAGATGATAGTTTAATGTGGAAAATAAATAAAGTGACTGAAGTAATATTAGAAATAGAAAGCATAGAAGAAAATAAAGGAAACGAAGAAAAAAGTTTAGTGGATGTCAATTTAGAATCTCAAAGAAAAAATAAGCAAAATAACATAAGAAAAAGAAAAATAATAAAAATAAATAAAAGAGATAATAATTAATCTTTATTCTCATCTTTATTTTTATCTTTTCTATTGTTAACTATTCTTGTAGTAACAGCATAAATACAAAGTAACACAAAACCTATAAGTAATAGTTTATTTATCATAATTTCTCCAAAAATCTATATAAAAATAAAAGGTGAAGTTAGTAACACCTCACCTTTTATTATATCGAAAGAAATCTAATTACCAAGTATCTCTTGGGTCATCAGCTTCTTTATAAGTTTCTAAGTACATATCAGTTCTAGCTTCCAAGTTATCGAAGTAAATGTAATATTTACCATAAGAATCTCTAGGATCAACTTTAATATTGATACCCATGAAACTTATACCTTGTTCAGCTTGACCTCTAAAGTTTTCTTGTTCTACTTTAGCAGGCACTTGTACAGTAATTTTTTTCCAACCCATAAAGTTAAGAGCTTCATTACCAATATTTTGAGGTTTACCATTAATATCATAAACATAGAAACTCATTCTATTATTATGATTTCTTCCAGCAACCCAAACACTGATTTCTTTAGTGAAACCAGGGATTTTTACAGGTCTAGGAGGAGTAACAGAAAACCAAGGGTAACCAGTTTTAAAATACTCTACTTTAGCACCTAAAATATATTTATTAGCATCAGCATTTTCAGCAGTAACATCAGCAGGGCCGCCTTCACGACGAATTATACTAATAACACCATAATCTCTAGGCATAGATGCTTGCCAAGTATTAGCAAATTCAAAATCATCTATTAAGAAATTAGTATAAGATTCAGTAACAAAATTATTTCCTGCTTGACCATTATCTTGTGCTGCATCCTGTGCGAATAACAAGAATGCAACAGTCAAAATCAACATTGTTATCAAAATACTTAATCTTTTCATTGTATTTTTCTCCTTATTAAACCTTATTGTTGCGCTTCTTGTTGAGTAGTATCACCAGTAGTAGTAGTACCACCGTCTTCACCTACAACTTTTGCACCGCCATTAGAATACTGCTCTGCAGAACTTCCGCCTATTTCTTGACCAAGAGTAGTTTCTATATCAGAACCGTCATAAGCTTCTCTAAATGTATCTGTAACTGTTTGGAAATAGTCTAATAATACAACGAAGTTATCAGCTCTTTCTTCAGGTGAAGCCCAGAAACGGAAATTCAAGAATCTTAAACCTTTAGCTCTAGGAACATAAGGTTCTTCTTGAGGTATAAAAGAAGGTACAGCTGTACTCAAATTTTTCCAACCAATATATTTTAAAGAACCAATAGGCAATGTGTAAGTATAACCGCGATAATCTTCAAATAACATTTCCATAGTATAGTCATAATTTCCACCCCATACCCATACATCAAAAGTCTGAGCTTTTCCAGGGATAATTTTTTGTACTGTTGGTACTAAATCAAAGAAATTGTATCCTTTTCTAAAGAATGATACACTTACTGATAATGAATTAGTGGAATTGTAACCTTGATTACCCATACCAAAAGGTTTAGTAGCAAATAATCTCATATTTGGGTATTTCATTACAACACCATTTTCATTTGTTCTATCGCCTGTAAACATGAAACGACTTCCATTTGATATAGGCTGCCATTCATCTAATGTTTCAAAGTTATAAAGCACTCTAGTTTCTAAATAGATACTAGAACTTTGTCCATAAACAGCAAATGAACCTAAGCATATGAATAGACAAATGATTATGAGGTAGCGAGAAATGTCTCGCATACTTCTATAGAATTTCATAGCGCACTCTCCTTAATATTTATAGCTAAGCAATTATATCCAATAACTTGCATAATTATATTATTAATAATAAAAATTGTCAACTATAAAATATAAAATTATAACTTGCATTAGCTTAATATATCGTATTGTAATAACATAATATTTACAGCATTTGATTTAAATATATATTATGATAATATTATTTTTAATTTTTTAATTAAGTAAACAAAAAATATGAGACTAAACAAATATATAGCTTCTCTAAACATAGCAAGCAGAAGAGAGGCAGATAATCTTATTAAAGACGGTAAAGTTAAAGTTAACGGAGAAATAATACTCAATCCTGCAACACAAGTATCTGAAAACGATAAAGTAGAATGCCATAAAGACGAAGAGAGTAAAATATATATAAAATTAAACAAGCCCAGGGGATATGTTGTTTCTACAAATAGAGATGAAGGAAAAACTATATACGAATTACTAAATAATAAATTAAAAGGAGTTTATCCTGTAGGCAGATTAGATAAAGATAGTAATGGACTTATACTTCTTACAAACGACGGGGTATTTGCTAAAAAAATAATAGGTGAAAACTCTAATTGCGAAAAGGAATATTATGTTAAGGTAAATAATAATATACCAGACGGAGCATTAAAAAAACTTGAATATGGAATATCTTTGGATGGAAAAAAATTAAAACCTGCTAAAACAAAAAGAATAACAAAAAATTCATTTAACATAATTCTTACAGAAGGAAGAAACAGACAAATAAGAAGAATGTGTGAGAAGGTGGGATTTGAAGTAATTATATTAAAAAGACTAAGAATTAATAATATATTTTTAAATGAACTTAAAGAAGGAAAATTTGAATATTTAACAAAAGAAGAAATTAATTGCATAATGGAAATATAATACATTATGCAATTAAATCCATATTAATTAAAAAGTACTAAAACCATCATCTGTTACATTATTAGAATTAGAAAATGTTTCGCCGAACTCTCTATCGTTAGAAATACTCACATCTTTTTTGGGCGGTTTTAATTGTGTATTAACTTTTTTAATATCATCTTTTTTGGAAGGAATATCCGGCTTTTTATTAGGTTTATCTTCTTTTGATATTTTTATATCAGAACTGCTTAATTTAAAAAAGCTAACAGCCTCTTGAAGACTTCTTGCCTGCTTAAGTAAATCTTCTGAAGTATAAGCACTCTCTTGAACCAAAGAAGCATTATGCTGCGTAACAGTATCCATTTCAGAAACAGCAATATTTACCTGATCAACACCTGCCTGCTGCTCCATAGCAGTAGAACTAATATTTTGCATTATTTTAGCAGTATCATCTATTTTTTGCTGAATATCAATAAATATCTCTTGAGATTGATGAGCTGTTTCTGTTGCTTTATTTATTTTTTCATTTGTATTATCTACCAAATCAGTAATATCTTTTACAGATGATTGAGTAGTTTGAGCCAAATTCCTAACCTCGCTCGCAACAACAGCAAACCCTTTTCCTTGATCGCCAGCTCTTGCAGCTTCAACTGCAGCATTAAGCGCTAATATATTTGTTTGAAAAGCAATATCCTCTATTATTTTTGTAATATTTTTTATCTTTGTACTAGCTTCAAATACTTCTTCTATATTTTTTGTTGTTTCTGTGATAATGCTTCCGGCATTTTCTATAGCCTCCTTAGAAGAAACCATCATATTATTTCCTGTTATAGCATAATCGGTAGAAGATTTTATTGTAGAAGCCATCTCTTCCATAGAACTTGCAGTTTCTTCCAAACTTGCAGCTTGTGATTCTGTTCTTCTTGATAAATCTGTGTTGCTGTTTGAAAGCTCCTTTGCAGCATTGACTATATTATTAGAAGCCTCATTAACTTCTGTTATAGTTTCTATTAATTTATTCCTCATACTTACAAAAGATTTTGATAAAACACCTATTTCGTCTTTTCTTGATTTTATACGCTGTTTTGAACTGCTTAAATCGCCTTGCTCTATTTTTGATGCTTCCTCTACTACAACTTCTAATGGTTTAGTAATTGTTCTTATAAATAAATTAACAAGTATAGCCAAAATTATTATAGATACTATTCCTATAATGCTTATAGCTATTATCAATTTTATATTCTGCTCATATATCTCATAATCCATCATTGCAAGAGCTATTATCCAAGGCTGATTTTTTAATTTATGATATGCTGCAGTTCTATTATGACCATCAAGATTATATGTAAGATTACCGCTTATATTACCGCTTTTAAAAGCTTCTTCATATACAGGATTTATTTTCATAACCGCTATATTCTCATACAAAGAATCCATTATATTGTATAATTTGTCAGTAGTTATAAAAAGTCCGCCTGTTTTTCCTAAATCAATATTTGCAAAATGAGTTTGATGAAGCATATACCAATCTAAAAAAATATAAATATAACCTATTGTAATATTATACGAATCTTTAACAGGTTTTATAGCTGGCATAGCCCATTTTGAAGTAATTTCTGATTGAACAAGTTTATCAGCATATACAACCCCATCTGTATTTGAAGCAACAAACCTATTCCAAGCATCTGGAATATAATCTTTAAGATTTTTTCCTAAAGCAGAAGAAGATAATGAATCTAAAAATATATCCCCTTCAGAGTCAGCTATACCAAAATTAATTAGATAAAGATTATTATCTTTAAATTTATTTATAGTTTCAGACAATAATTCTTCAGTAAAATTAACATCATTTTCTAAATATTTAACAACTGTAGGAGTAACAGAATATGTACTTATTAGAGATGTTTGCAAATCAAACCAAGTATCTAAAACAGAAGCATATCCAGCTATAGTGCTATTAAACCCGCCTAATCTGCTTTTACTAATACCTACGCTTGCTATATTTACAGAAGATATTAACATCACTATTATAATTAAAACAACTATAGAACATATTACAAATGGTATTCTAAAACCTAAACTATTTACTTTTTTCATAATTCAACAACTCCTTACTGATATATTGTTGTACTGTTTATTTTAATATAAAAAATTATTAAAAAAAAGCTACAGTATTAAAATGAATGTAATACTATAGCTTTTAAATGTTTTTTAACAAAAAATATTATCTATAAGATTTTTCTAATACAGTTAATACTTCTTCATCTGTAAAGTTATGAGGATCACATTCAAATAATCCGCCCATAGCAAATTTAGCATTCTTAGCTATTTTTGGCAAGTCTTCTTTGCTAATACCATAATCGGAAAGTTTTAGATTATCTACACCGCAAGCCTTCTGCAAATCAACTAAAGCCTCTACAAAATCCATAGCCTTATTAGCATCTTTTTTACCTAAAGCCTTAGCCATATTAACCATCTTTTCATCGCAATCATGTGAATTTGCTATTGCAGTATAATACTCTTTACTTATCATAATAAGCCCAGCACCATGCTCAAGTTTTGGATAATAAGCACTTAAAGCATGCTCCATAGAATGTTCTGATGTACAGCTTGAAGTACTTTCCACTATTCCAGATAAAGTATTAGCCATAGCAACATCTTCTCTTGCTTTCATATTGTTGCCGTCTTTAACAGCATCAGCCAAACTTTTGCCTATAAGCTCTATTGCTTTTAATGCAAATAAATCACTCATATCTGTTGCAATTTTATTAATATATCCTTCTGTGCTATGGAACAATGCATCAAAACCTTGATAAGCAGTAAGTTTAGGAGGAACTGTTTTCATAAGTTCTGGATCTACTATAGAAAGATAAGGATAAGTTTTTTCATAACCGAAACCTATTTTTTCATTGCCGTTAGTGATAACAGTCCAAGGGTCAGCTTCTGTACCTGTGCCTGCTGTAGTAGTAATAGCAACTATTGGAAGAGGGTCATTAGGTATTGCTTTACCCTTACCAGTACCGCCGAATATATAATCCCAATAATCGCCATCATTCGTAGCCATTATAGCAATAGATTTTGATGAATCCATACTGCTTCCGCCGCCTATACCTATTACAAAATCACAATTTTCTTTTTTTGCTAAAGCAGCTCCTTCCATTACATGGTCTTTTATTGGGTTAGGCAAAATTTTGTCAAATAAAACATAGCTTACATTCGCCTTTTTTAATTCTTCTTCTAATCTATTTAAATAACCATATTTCTTTATAGAAGTACCGCCTGTAACAATTAATGCTTTTTTGCCCGGAAGCTTTTGTTTATGCAGTTTATTTAGAGAACCTGTACCAAATATAACTTTACTTGGCATATAAAAATTAAAATCCATAATATAGCTCCTATTTTTTAATAAATAAAATAATGAATGATTGAAATTATACAACTGTGCCATATTTAAATCAAATTAATAATAATTTTTATATTTTTGTTTGTGGGGACTAGCCCCCTGCGAAGCGTGCCCGTAGGGTACACACCCCCAGTTCTTTTATTGATATAAAAGAACCAAAAGAACTGCATTAAAAAAACTAGCTTTTAAGCATATCCAAAATCAGATATTATTTTATACTTAATATATATTCATGAGATATTAGCTATAGTATTTGTACTTTTTGCAACTTTTTGCTACGGGAAAAAGTTGAATAAAAAAATCATATAACAAAATATAGTTATTTTAGAATATGTTGATTTTAGTTTGTCATAAAATATTTCTTAAGTTTTTGTTTGTGGTGGCTTTGCCCCCTGCGAAGCGTGCCCGTAGGGCTAAAAATTTGACAAAATATAAAATCTTTAGTTTTTAATATTTAATTAACAATAAAGGCTTAAACATGATAAAAAATTTAAATGAAGTAACTAAAACTTTAGGATTTAAAATAATAATAATAGTGGTATTAGGACTATTGCTTTTAATACCTATGACATTTATAAACAGTGTTGTAAGAGATAGGATTCGTTATCAAAATGAGGCTATATCTTCTATAATAGAGCCTGTTGGTGATAGTGCTAATATACAAGGTGTAGTTATTGCTATACCATATTTGGAAAAGTTTATTGACAGCGAAACTAAAGAGATAGGATATGCAAGGAAATATATTTTTTATATGCCTAATGAATATAATATTACAGGTGATGTTGAAGTTACAAGTTTAAGCAGAGGTATTTTTAAAGCCCCTATTTTTAATTCTAAGTTAAATATTACAGGAAGATTCGATAAATATAATGCTGAAATATATAACTTAGATGAAAACAATACTATTATACTTTATGATGAAGCTATGATTATATTAGGAATAGGAAACAAAAAAAATCTTATAAAACTTCCTAATATATTAATTGATAATAATGAAGAGCTTAAATATTATGAGAAAAATATTAATATAGATTTAAATATGTTTAATAATAAATTTCTATACACTATTTCAAGAGATAGTATATTAAACGGCTTTGATTTCAATATTACAATGGACATTCAAGGAGGAAACTCTCTTATAATAACTCCATTAGCTTCTGAGAATACTTTTAAAATCTCTTCAAAATGGAAAGACCCTAGTTTTACAGGAGGATTTTTACCTACAAAAAGAGAAGTTAATAATAATGGATTTAATGCTGAATGGAACATAGCAAGCTTTAATACTTCATTTACAAAATATTGGACTAGCGATGAAAATTCTAATAGGTTAAACAATATAGACAATAACCAATATTATACCAGCAATCAAGAATCTAATAATATTTTAGTGTCATTTTTGCTTCTCAATGACAATTATCAGAAAACTTCAAGAAGCGTAAAGTATGCTATATTATTTATATTCATTCCGTTTTTTGTATTATTTTTATGCGAAGTGCTTTCAAAAAAACGCATACACCCTGTGCAGTATATACTCATAGGAATAGCTAATGCGATATTTTATCTTCTGCTTTTAGCAATATCTGAGCATATCAATTTTAATATTAGTTATTTTATAAGTGCATTGATGGTTACAGCTTTAACTTCTATATATATAGGATACATTATAAAATCTCCAAGATACACTATTTCAATGGCTATAGTAGAGTCTTTGATTTATATATTCTTGTTTGGAATATTACAATTAACTGATTATGCATTACTCATGGGCACATTAGGGCTATTTGCTGTTATTGCTCTTGCCATGTACTTCACACGAAATGTTGATTGGTATGGTGAAAACAATTAACAAATTTAAAAAATTATTACCGCACGGTGGAATAAACTTTTTTATATAATAAAATTCAAATTATAAGTTTATTAATATTTTAAATTTTTCTATGCGTGCGGTTATAAATATAATAAATTTAAATAAAGTTTTTAGATATAGATAAAATACTAATAAAGAATAAATATATACAAAATTTATAATTTTATAAAAAATTAGTTTTTTTAATTTTGATTATTTGCATGGTTTTATCATACACTCAAGTTAACTTTTATAAATACTCTTAAAATATTAAGTTGTAGTATGTACATTCTTGAGAAATCATATCTAAAGTAGAATTTTTTTTTTACTAAACCAGCAAAGCGCAGCATCTGAAAAACAATAATAAAAAAATTAACAAACTTAATGATTCTTAGTATATATAAAAAGAGCTGAGAAATAATAATCTCAGCTCTAAAATAACATTTTATATAATGTATTTTATTCTTCTATAATAATAACATAAGTCATTCTAGAACGTTTTATTGTAATTGTAAAAGACTTATCATTACCATAAGATTTTATAAACTTATTATAATCATCAATATTTGATATTGTTATTCCATTAATAGCTTTAATCACATCTCCAGGTCTAAGTCCAGCAGAATAAGCTTTAGAGTTTTGAGTCATATTTACTACAACAACACCTCTCTCATTGCTTCTAATCTGAAGTCTTTGAGATATCTCTGGAGTAACATCAGAAACGTCTAACCCCATCCAAGCATTAGCATCTCTGCTGCTTTGTGATGAATTAGAGTTAGGCACAACTTGCTCATCTTCCTCTCTAGCTTCTATCGTAATTCTTGTAATTTTTTCTTTTCCATTTCTTAAATATTTAACTTCAACTTTACTTCCAACTTTAGTAGTTGCAACTTTATTAAATAAATCAACACTCTTAGTCATTCTCTCGCCGTCAAACTCTATAATAATATCACCATCTTGTAATCCCCCCTTAGAGGCAGGAGAATTAGGTATAACCTCACTTACATAAACTCCAGAGTTTTGTTTAACATTTAATCCCCTCGAAAGATTTTCATCAATATCTTGTAAATATATTCCTAAATACCCTCTAGTAACTCTTCCATTTTCTTTTAAATCTTTCATAACAGAAGTAGCAATGTTAATAGGAGTAGCAAATCCTATACCAATGCTTCCGCCAGAAGTAGAATATATCAAAGTATTAATTCCTATAACTTGACCATGTATATTAAATAATGGACCGCCGGAATTACCTGGGTTTATAGCAACATCTGTTTGAATATATCTCTGATATCTATTAGCACCAACATCGCTTCTACCTTTAGCACTAACTATACCAAAAGTAACAGTATTGTTTAAACCATAAGGGTTACCAATAGCAATAGCAAACTCACCAGGTTCAATGGCATCACTGTCTCCCAAAGCTACATAAGGAAATACCCTGTCAGATTCAATTTTTAATAAAGCTAAATCATAAGCCTCATCATACCCTATTAATTTAGCAGGCAATTCCTCATCTTCACCATATAAAGTAACCATAATTTTAGTAGCGCCTTTAACAACATGGTAATTAGAAAGAACATATCCTTCATCATTAACTATGAAACCGCTTCCTAAAGATTTTTGACTTCTTCTCTGCCTAGGCATTTGGTCTCCAAAGAAGAATCTGAAAAACTCATCAGCATATCTATCTTCATAAGTCTGACCAGATTCAATTTCTGTAGATATATTAACAACTGCAGGCATATTTTTATCAACAACTTCTCTAATAGCACTCTCAACTTCTAAAGCCCCATCTAAAGAGCCATTAAAAGCAGCCTTTTCTGGCGCAGCCTGGGCATGCACAATGAAATCTCCGTCTTTAGAATTCTTCTCATAAGAGAAAATAAAAAATGATATTATTATTCCTAATAAAGTAAATGTAAGACCAAGATTGAGAAAAAACATAAACGACTTTTTATTTTGATTCATATATATAATTACCTCCTATAATTGTGGTTTCTATATAACTAATTTTACTATATTGATTGAATGATGATTTCACTATATAAACCTATTATAAAAAAGTAAAGTAAAAACTTATCTATAATTATTATGCTTATAAAAAATTTCAGGCTCACCATTAGGACGAGTATTCCATCTTGGATGCACCCAAAGCCAATTCTCAGGATACTTTCTTATAATATCTTCTAATTTTTTAGTATATTTTTGAGTATTATAATATAAAGTCTCCTCTTTAGTGCCTTTTTCTTCAATATGCATCATTTCGGATACAATTATTTTATGATGACCATACCTATCCGGCACATCATACATTATAACTATAGGAGCTTTGGTCTTCATAGCCACTGCAATAGGTCCAACTGCAGTAGCACATTTTTCACCAAAAAAATCAACATAAATGCCTTCTAAATAATTTTGATCGCATAAAAAAGCAACCGCCTTGTTCTCTCTCAAGGTATAAAATATCTCTTTTAAATTGCCCTTTCTCGCAATACATTTAGCCCCTCTCTTCTCCCTCCAAGACTTCATATAAGCATCTAATTTAGGATTATCTAAAGGCCTCACTATAACACTAGGATTATATCCATGAATACCAAAATATGAAGCTATATACTCCCAATTACCAATATGCCCAGTAATAACTACTACACCCTTATTTTCTTTTAAAGCGTTATCAAATATATCTCTGCCTTCTATCTTTATGCGCTTTAATATCTCTTTATCAGACATTCTTGAAGCCTTTATAAACTCAGCAAAAGTCATCATCATAGACTTCATAGAGCGTCTAGCAATCATTCTTCTCTCCAAATAAGATTTTTCTGGAAAAGCTTGCTTCAAATTAATTAAAGCAACTTTTCTGCTACCCGGAGCTACATAAAACATCAAAATCCCTATAATTTTCGCAAAAAATATCACAAAAATATAAGGGAAAAATGATATTATCTCCATTAATATTCTTAATGGAATATATTCAAGCATAATAATTTTTTTTGATTTATAAGCCAATTCCTACTCCTGATTATTATCATCTTTCTTCAACTCAGACTCATCTGTCAATTCTTTTTCAATATTTTTTAAATTATCATCTAAGTCATCTTTATTATTATTATTATTATTTATATCCTTATCTTTAGAATTATTTTCTTTTTCAACTTTTTTAGCACCCTCTATCAATATTCCAGCTCCAGCCAATTCTCCCGATGTAATTAAATAATAAAATCCAGATATAAAATAATAAGCTTCTGTTAATGCCTTTAATACATTATAGCCCTGTATTCTTTTTTTACTGCCGCTAACATCAGAAAAAAAAGTTAATATATCATTAGGGTTTGCTATTATTCTCTCTCTTTCTGTCTTATCTAATAATAGTTTATCCAATTTTCTTTTTAAAGAAGATATTATAGAAACTATATGAGATTTCAAGTTTTTAGCAGTATAAGATATTTGCCCATTTTTTTCAGATAACATAGATACCCTCTGTTCAAATCTCATAGTAGTATCTTGCTCTATTTTTAAAGCATTCTTACACATATCACTATATTCTAAAAACCTAGAATTAGAGTCTGATAGAGATAGAAATATATTATTAAAATCGCTCTTATAATCTGTTCTAATCAAATTATCATAAATTAAATTATATTTAACTTTATTAGAAACAAATAATACAGAATACTCTTTATCTAAAAAATCTAATAGCACTTTTATTCTGTAAATTTTATCATCATCCGATACCTGAAAGAAAGGATCTCCTTCTATTTCTATATTATTATCTGCTTTTCTAAATGAAACCACTTTCTCTATAAGTTTTACACCGATAGACTCTATTTTCATTAATTTTTCTTCTTCATTATCTTCAGGATTTTTGCTATCTTCTGTTTCTTCTTTTTGCTGTTTTGTGGTTTCTTCTTTAAGCTTTAACTCTTTTTCTTTTTTTAATTTAGTATAATAGCCTACTATATCTGTTTCTGTAATGCCTAAAAAATTATTAATTTCAGATAATGTTTCAAGTTTTTCTTTAGAAGCATATTGAAGCAAAGATAATAATTTAGGATAATATTTTGAATATATTAAATCCACATCCTTTTTAAAATTGGATATTCTTGGATTAATAACACCTTTACTAATATTATCTACTATAGAATATGCAATTAAAGCTTTTTCACCAGCTAATTTTAATTTTGAAGAATAAGCATGTAAAATATATAGAGGTTTAAACATAGCTTTAAGCTCATTCACATAACTGCTTGCTTTTGTAGGAGAATGTAAATCCTTATACTGTCTTAAAAAAGTCTTATAAATATTTTCATCATACTGATCTTTTATTCGCTCTAAAAGTTCAATATCTTCCAAATCATTGGCAAATTGAGCTAATATTTTTTCTTTTTTACTTTTAGGTTCCAAAGAATTATCATCTACTGGGTTTAGAGCATTAAAAATAAGGGTATCCATCTCTAAAAATGCCGATATAACATTCTTATCTATAAAGCCCAAAAACTTATTATGTACATTTCCGCCGAAAGTTGTTATTGTTTTATTAGATAAAGCATCTAACCATAATTTGAAATTTAAAAATACACTTTTTTGCTTTTTTACGATTAATGTATTGTTTGGCTTTTCTTTTTTAGGAGCTTGAGAGGTATTAGTATAAACATAATTTCCTCTTGGAGTGCTATTAGGATAATTATTCTTAGGTTTATTATAACTAGGGGTGCTTCTCTTAGATGAATAGTCAATAGTAGTTTGTTTTTTTCTGTTAGTAACTACCTCGCCGCCTGCATCTACAAACTTATTAAATAAATTTCTTCTATCATCTTCTTTAAGATTATCTAGTTTTAATCTATTTCTAGTATTATCTATATCACCCATAGAAAATAACTCCTAAAAAATATATATTTATTTACCCCTATGTATCATAGTGGCTGTAGCCTGATTGCCTGCTAAAATAGTCATACTAGATATTTGAACATGCCTTTTTCTAGTAATAACATATTCTATATTATCGGCTATGTCTTCTGCATATAAAGGGTCAAAACCTTTATAAACATTATCAGCCTTTTCTTTATCTCCTTTAAATCTCACAGTAGAAAACTCTGTATTTACTGCACCAGGTTTTATATTTGTTACTCTTATAGGCTTGTCTATTAATTCAACTCTTAAAACATCTCCAAACATCTCTACAAAAGATTTAGTAGAACAATAAATAGCACCTCCAAAATAAGCCTCATCTGCAGCAGTGGAAGCTAAATTAATAATATCAGCATTTTTACTGCTTAGCATTAAAGGTATTATCATTTTTGTTAATACTATTAAACCCTCACAATTTACCCTTATCATCTGTAAACTGTCTTCTACATCATTGTTATAAAAATAATCCTTACCTAAAGCAAGCCCTGCATTATTAATAAGTATGTCTATACTCTTCCATTCATTTTCTAATGAAGATACAGCATTTTTTATACTATTAGTATCGGCATAATCCACTTTTATAACCTTTACTTTTACATTGTAATCTTTCTCTAACATACTTTTAAGAGACTCTAATTTCTCAATTCTTCTCGCTGTTAAAATAAGATTAACACCATTAGAAGCAAGCATCTTAGCAACCGCTTCACCAATACCAGCACTGGCCCCAGAAATAAAAGCTAATCTGCCTTTAATATCTTCTTTATACATAAAATCTGCCCTTATAATTATTTATCACTCATAAGTTCTTACTTTGCCCGCAACATCTTCAGCAGTATATTGCATACCAACCTCTTGAAGATATTTTGTAATCAAAGTATCCATTTGTTTTTTTAAGCCCTTTGAATATAATTCAGCAACAACTGTACAGTTTTGTTTAGAGTCCCATTTGCTCTCAACTATAGATACCCCTCTCACTCTTCCTGCAACTCTCTCTTGTATTACATATTCATCTATCATACCCTTTTCTGTAGAACTTAAAGATTCTACATAAGAACCAACTATTTTAGCTACTATTTTATTTTTAGCATCCAACTCTGCAGCCTGTCTTGATACAACCTCTCTTCTAAACTTATCATCAACATCTATATCGTCACTCGGAGAACCCATTCCCATTACCCTAAAAGTATCATCATTTATCCAACCTTCAGGATTGTTTCTGCTAACCCCAGTTCCGCAAGAAGATAATACTATCATCATCATAATAGTTATAATCAAATATAATTGTTTATTTTTCATATAGCGTACCTCCGTTTGTTTCTATATTTAATATTATATATATTAATAATATGATTGCAATAGCCTAAAACAAAATTTAATATTATATTATAATACATATAACACTTATACTTTAATTTTGTTTTTGACAATTTTTTATATTAAACTATAATTAAAACATGTTTATAAACTAAATTAAAAAAATTATTTTTATAGAGGTATTCAAATGCTACAATATGCAGTTATAGGAGTTGGTACTTTAGGTAAGGCTCTAATAAATAGATTAATGAATAAACCTTCAATAGAAGTATTGGCAATAGATAATGATATCAATGAAATAGAAGCTATAAAAAATAGTGTTACTCAGGCTATGAAATTAGACTCTACCCAAAGAGAAGCATTAGAGGCTATAGAAATTAATAAATTCGATGCTGTTATAGTTACTATAGGTGAAGACATTATGACAAGCATATTAACTTCACTAATATTAAAAGAATTAAATGTAAAAAATATAATAGCAAGATATTCTGATGAAAGACATAAAGCAATATTAAGTAAAATAGGAATCACGCACCTTGTAAGCCCAGAAGAATCTATGGGTATACATATAGCAGAACAGCTTGAAGTTGGAGATTCTCTGCTTTTATACGACTTAACTGAATATCATTCTATAGTAGAGTTTCCTGTGCATGCAGGGCTTGCTGGTAAAAACTTAAAAGAACTTGACTTGAGAAAGAAATACAAAATTAATGTTGTAGCTATAAAAAAAGAAACAACTAGTATATTAGGAGAGAAAAAGATTATAGTTGATTGTACGCCGGACCCTGATGAATCTATGGTTGAGGGGGATATACTTGTAATAGCTGGGCATGACAAAGATATAGAAAAATTAAATAGAAAACTTTCTGAATAATTTTTATAAATATATTTTATAAATAAAAATTAATATAGTTTAATAAGACAATATGATGAATAACTACTTTGCAAAAATGCTTATTGCTATAGGAATTATTGCTATAATAATAGGAATATTAATACTATTAAAAATTCCTATAGGCAAACTTCCTGGTGATATTGTAATAAAAAGAGAAAACTTTACATTTGCTTTTCCAATAGTAACTTCTATATTAGCAAGCATAATATTGTCTCTTATAATGTGGATAATTTCTAAATTTTAATAAATTAATAAACATTCATATTGAGAACCAAAAAGTGCAAGTGCTATAGCTTTATATGTTTAGAATATATAAAACTAAAATAATATTTATATTTTGTTATACATAAAAAGCTATATTTCATTAAATGCAGTTCTTTTGGTTCTTTTATACCAATACCGAGTAGGTGCCTATCGGCAAAAGAACTGGGGTGCGGGGCAAAGCCCTGCAAATATTTTATTTAAAATTAATGTATGTTTTTGTTTTATTCAACTTTTTCCCGCCGCAAAAAGTTGCAAAAAGTGCAATTATTTAAGTTTTATATCTAAAGAATAAATATGATTATAAAATAATACCATACATTTTTAGCTATACTTTATTAAATGCAGTTCTTTTGCTTCTTTTATACCAATGCCGAAGACACTTCCTACGGTCGTAAAAGAAGTGGGGGCGTGTACCCTTATGGGCACGTTTCACAGGGGGCAAAACCACCGCAAATGATAAACTTAAAAATTTTTATTACATACTTTTAAGATGATTATATACAACACAAAACCACCATATGCTTGCTATTGAAAAATATATAATATGATATATCCTTAATGCAAAATAAAAATTAATTAAAAATAAAGAGAGGATTAATGATTATGGTGGTAAAACCTCAAATAGCAAATAATGTATGCAGAACTTCTCATCCATTAGGATGCAGAAAAGAAGTAGAAAATCAAATTAACTATGTTAAATCAAAGGGTAAAATAAAGTCAAATATAAAAAATGCTTTAATACTTGGGGGCTCTGGAGGATATGGTCTTGCAAGCAGAATAGTATTAGCTTATGGTATGAATGCAAATACTTTAAGCGTATCATTTGAAAGGGCAGCATCAGAAGAAAAAACTGCTACACCGGGTTGGTACAACAATATGGCTTTTAGTGAGTTTGCTAAAAGAGATGGGCTTAAAGAAAAAACTATAGTAGGAGATGCTTTTTTAGAGTCTTCAAAAGAGAATATTATTAAAGAGGCTAAAAACTTTTTTGACGGTAAAATAGACTGTGTTATATATAGTTTAGCTACTGGTATTAGAAAAGATGAAAAAGAGGGCATTACATATCGTTCTACTTTAAAACCTATAGGAAAAGATTATAGCGGATTTGGTGTTGATTTTATGACTGAAGAGCTTATACAGGTAAATATGCCTGCTGCAAGTGAAGAAGAGATTAAAGCTACTGTAAAGGTAATGGGAGGAGATGATTGGAGACTTTGGATTGAGGCTCTAATAAAAGAAGATATGCTTGCTGAAAATGCTTTAACTTTGGCTTATTCTTATATAGGACCAGAGATGACTAAGGCTATATATAGAGATGGTACTATTGGAAGGGCTAAAGATGATTTGGAAGAGACTGCTATAAATATTGATAAGATGATGCAGGAAAAACTTCATGGTCATGCTTATGTAAGTGTTGCTAAGGCTGTTGTTACAAGGGCTTCTGCTGTTATACCTGCTATGCCTTTATATATAAGCATATTGTTTAAAGTAATGAAAGATAAAAATATTCATGAAGGATGCATAGAGCAAATGTATAGGCAATTTGCAGAAAAAATTTATTCTGGAAAAGGTTTTATACTCGATGAAAAACAAAGGTTAAGATTAGATGACTGGGAGCTTAGAGAAGATGTACAAAAAGAAGTTGCTATTGCTTGGGATAAAATTAAAGATAATGCTACACTAAAAGAAAATGCAGATTTAAATCAATTTAGAGATGAGTATTTACATCTTCATGGATTTGGTTTAGACGGTATTGATTATAATGCTGACGTTCAAATATAATAAAATATAATAAGGGATTTGATAAAAGGCATACTTATTTTGTAGGTATGCCTTTATTTATTTTTTTCTTTAGGCTTACAAAAAAGAACCGTCTCCCCACCCCAAGGTGAATAGCTTCTTATATAATATTCATAATCATCTGCAACGCTTTTTATAAATACAGGTATCTTAAAAAAATCTTCCATAAAAAGCTCACCGCCATGATAAATTGCTATAGCTAAACTTGGCCTATATTTTTTTATTGTATTTACAGCTCCTTCTAAAATTTTCTGCTCTGCTCCTTCAACATCCATCTTTATATAATCAATATTTTTTATATTATTTCTCTCTACAAACATATCTAAAGTAATAGCATGCTTTTTTACTGTAGGTGTGTTCGGCGTCATAGAAACAAAATCTATATCCCTCTCACAATCTAAAAAAATCTCATTTTCTAATATTACATTATTAAGATTATATTTATCTTTAATATTTTTAAGAACATTATACGCATTATCATCAGGTTCAAAAGCATATATTTTAGCATTATTAGAGCTTCTCTTAGAAAAAAAGTAAGTGCTGTCTCCCTTCCAAGCTCCAACATCAAATAATACATTATCACCTTTCACTTCAAATATATCTTTCGCATTATACTGCTCTAAACCAAATATATAAAATAACAAAAAATTCTCTATCTCATTAGGATATTTATGCTTCTTAAAATAAAATAATATTCTCTTTATGCTCCAAGAAAATATGTTTATAATTCCATACTTTATACTCAATATTATTTTTTTATTTATGTTTGTATATGCATCGCTGTAAAAAGCAAGCATATATCTATATAATACAATTTTTTTAAAAACATCTTTTGAATAATCTTCTTCAAGCATATTATAAAAAATATTAAAATTATCTGTATTAATTAATGCATTTATAAAATTATCGCTTCTTTCTTTTTCTTTTACAAATTCTTTTGTAAATTTATTCCCTAATTTTTTTCTGCAGTAATTTAACAATTCATTTGATATACTCATAAAAATACCATAAAAGTTTTCTTAATAGTATAACATATAAAAAATAAAAAAAAATATTTATCTAATTATTATTATAAATTTTATTTTATTGAAAAAAATACAATTCTATTATAAAGTATATGTATATTTAAGATAATAATACTATTAAAGGAGATGCATAAATGATAGTAGCACCTAAAATATTGAATAATATATGTACTACAGCTCACCCATTAGGATGCAGGAAAGAGGTAGAAAATCAAATAAACTATGTAAAATCTAAAGGAAAAATAAAATCAAATGTAAAAAATGCTCTTATATTAGGAAGCTCCGGAGGATATGGTCTTGCAAGCAGAATTGCTATAGCTTATGGACTTGGAGCTAAGACTATGGGAGTTTCATTAGAAAAAGCTGCTACAGAAAGAAGAACAGCTACACCTGGTTGGTATAATAATATGGCTTTCAGTGAGTTTGCTAAAAGAGATGGTATAGAAGAATTAAGTCTTAATTTGGACGCTTTTTTAAATGCTTCAAAAGAAGAAGTGATAAAAGAAGCTAAAAAGTTTTTTGACGGAAAGATAGATTTATTTATATATAGTTTGGCTGCTCCTGTGAGAACAGATGAAAAAACAGGTACTTTATATCGTTCTGCATTAAAACCTATAGGAAAAAAATACGAGGGTATGGGAATAGATTTTATGACTGAAGAGTTATTAAATGTTTCTATAGAGCCTGCAAGTGATGAAGATATAAAAAATACTGTAAAAGTTATGGGCGGTGAAGACTGGGAGCTTTGGACTAATGCTTTACTTGAAGCAGACTTACTTGCAGAAAATGCAATTAATATAGCTTATTCTTATATAGGACCAGAAATAACTAAAGCAGTGTACAGAGAAGGAACTATTGGAAGGGCAAAAGACCATATAGAAAGTACTGCTCATAGACTCGATAAAGAAATGCAAAAAAAGATAAACGGACATGCTTATATATCTGTTAATAAGGCTGTTGTAACAAGGGCTTCTGCTGTTATACCTACAGTGCCTCTTTATATTGGAATATTATTTAAAATAATGAAGGCTAAAGGATCACATGAAGGCTGCATTGAGCAGATGTATAGATTATTGAGTGATAAATTATATAATGGAGGCGATATACCTTTAGACTCTGTTAATAGAATTAGACTTGATGATTGGGAGCTTAAAAAAGATGTTCAAGAAGAAGTATTGAATGCTTGGAAAATACTTAATCAGGATAATTTAAAAGAGTTAGCTGATATGTCTATGTTTAGAAAAGATTATATGAATATGCATGGATTTGAAGTTGAGGGAATAGATTATTCTAAGGATGTAGAAATATAATTTTTTATAATAAACAAATTATCAATTAAGGGCTTTACTTTTTGTATAGCCCTTTTTATTTTTTATATTATATAAAGTTATAATTTTTTATTAGCTTTAGATTTTCTAAATATTGACACAGCATAGAGAACAGCTGCCAATATAATAATTGCTAATGTAATAGCTCTATTGAAATTCAATTCTTCTTTATATACAAATATAGCAAGCAATGTTGCAAGCAAAGGAACAAAAAATTGCAAAAATCCTAAAGTAGAAACCTCTAAAGATTTAGCAGCCTTTGCATATAAATATAAAGGAATACCTGTTGCAATTCCTGCAAACATTAAAGTTATCCAAGTATTAATTGGCTGATAAGATGCTGGAAAATAAAGTTTAGATATAATAATTGAAGGTATTAATATAGATAAAGTCTCTAAAAATAAACTCTCCCAACCTGAGTATATAGTCATCTTTTTTAATATTCCATATACAGAAAAAGTTAAACCTATAAAAAATGCCATTATAGGAGGTTTGCCTAATGTAATAGTTTGATATATCATTCCAATAAACATTAAAATAATAGCCAAATATTCTAATACAGTCTTTTTCTCTCTAAAAAATATTATGCCTATTAGTATGCTTAAAATAGGAGCTATATAATAAGCAAGCCCTGCCTCTAATACATTACCAGAGTTTACAGTATAAATATATAAATACCAATTAAGACCAAGAAAAATACCTGCTATAAAAATTAAAACAAGAGGCTTTATTCCTCTGTATAAATTAGCTTTTTTAAATATTATTATAATAAGAGTAAATATAAAAGTAGTGATAACTCTAACTCCAAGCACAAAAGCAGAATCAAAATTCTGAACAGCCTTCCAATATATAGGAAGAAGCCCCCACATTATATAAGCACTCGCAGCAAGAAAAATAGATTTATTATTATTATTATTTGACATAAGTTAATCAATATTCCATTTTAAATTTTTGAAATATAATAAACTCAATTAAAATATTTTCAAGATAATATTTTTAAATAAAAATAAAAAATACAAAAAAGGAGGCCTTATTAAAGCCCCCTATTATTTTTAATTAATTATTACAAATTAATAGCTTTCAACTCTAACTTCAAAGAATTTTTTAGCATGTTTACAAGCAGGACAAATTTCAGGAGCAGCTTCGCCTTCATATATATATCCGCAGTTTCTGCATTTCCATTGAACTTTAGTGTTTCTTTTGAAAACTGTACCATTTTTTACAGCTTCTCTTAATTTAGCATAACGCTCTCTATGTTCTCTTTCAACATCACCGATTAATTTCATAGAATGAGCAATCTCATCGAAACCTTCAGCAGCAGCTTCTTTAGACATAGTAGGATACATTTCTTCATACTCATAGTTCTCGCCTTCCCAAGCAGATTGTAAGTTTTGAAGAGTATCGCCTATACCATTAAGATATTTAAAATGAACTTTAGCGTGTTCTCTTTCATTTTCTGCAGTTTCAAGGAATATTGCAGCTATTTGCTCATAACCTTCATTTCTAGCAACGCTTGCAAAATATGTATACTTGTTCCTAGCCATAGATTCGCCAGCAAAAGCATCGTGTAAGTTCTTTTCTGTTTTTGTTCCTTTTAAATCTTTCATTTTTATTTCTCCTTAAATTGTATAATTAAAAATTAAGTTATTTTACCTTATTTAATTTTTCTGCTACATAGTCCCAATTTACTAAATGCTCTACAAAAGTAGTAAGGAAATCAGGTCTTCTGTTTTGATAATCTAAATAATAAGCATGTTCCCAAACATCGCAAGTTAAAATACCATGTACTTTATCAGCAACTGGGTTCATAGCATTAGCGTATTTTCTAACTTCTAATTTGCCGTTATTTAATACCAACCATACCCAGCCAGAACCGAATTGTGTTTTACCGCCTGTAGTAAATGCTTCTTTAAAAGCATCAAAGCTGCCAAAATCTGCTTCTATTTTACTTTTCACTTCAGCAGGTACAGCAACATCTTTCTTTAACATCTTAAAAAACTCTTCATGGTTATAAACCTGACCAGCATTGTTGAATAATGCTTGTTTTTCACTATTGTTATGAGAAAGAAGTATTAATTCTTCTATACTTTTTCCTTCTAATGACTTATCTTTAGATACTAAATCATTAACTGTTGTTACATAAGCATTTAAGTGTTTGCCATGGTGGAAGTCTAAAGTATTTGAAGACATATATGGTGCTAAATCCTCTTTGCCATAAGGCAATTTCATTAACTCAAACATATTTTATCTCCTTTATTTATTAAACATTAAAAATATTAAACTATTTTTCATTTATGTCAAGTGTATTTATTATATAATATAATTAACTTATTAGTAATATATATTAATAAGGCATGCCAATTAAAACTGACATGCCTTAAGTTAATTTTTATTTTTATTATTGTGCTGCTTCTGTATTTTCTGTAGTAGTAGTTGTTGTATTAGCCTCGTTTGCTTCTCCTTCTTTATAAACAGGAGCTACTTCTCTAGATAATACTTCATCTTCTGTATTAGCATATACAAAACCTAACTCATCATAATATTTAGAATATATAGCTTTAAATCTATCAGAAGTTGTATATAATATTTTATGATATTTAGTGATAAGAAGTTTATACTTAGCAGATTTAATATTTTCATCTTGATTTTTCAAAGTAGTTAAATCCCATAAATTATTAAACATTTCATTAAGATAATAAACTTTTCTAATATCACCAGTATTTGCATTATTAGCTAATAGATAATTAACTCCAGCTAAATAAGTATTGAGCATTATCAAATTAGTAGTAGAGTTTTGATTATTCACTTCATTTTCTAAAGCCTTATTAAAATGATATCTGCTCATTGAATAGTAACTAGGAGAACCTTTAAATAAATTAAGTATACCAGCATAAAGATTTAACTCATAATCAGTTTTAGCAAGTTCATTAGTTTTTCCTAATATTTCATAAGTAGGTCTAATTTCATCATATAACTCAATAGCTTTATAAATTTGACTAAGTCCCAAATCAACATTATTATCAGTAGATATAGGTCTAGCTACTAAATCATAGTAATTAATAGCATTATAAAACATTTCATTAGTATCTGTAAAATTAACATTAGTATAATTTTCTAATATTTTATTAGCTTTATATAATACTCTAAAAAGATAATCATCTCTTATAATATTTAAATTAGTTTGAAGAATATTATACTCTTTATCTAAATTAGCATCATCTACATTTCTCAAATCTGCAAAATTAGGTGAGAAAGGCACTATACCTTCTACAGTATTTGTATCTACTGAAGCGGCAGTTTCAGTATTTTGCTGTTGAGTTTCTGTCTGCTGTTGTTCAGTTTGTTGTGCTTCCTCCTGAGCATAAACAAAATTTAATGATAAAATCATTACACTTAATACAAGAAATAACTTTTTCATGTATAACTCCTATAAGTTTTTAATAATTATTTAGCCATATATAAATGTTGCTTAAAGCCTTATAAAGTATCATTTTTGGCTGACTATTAGTATTTAATAAACTATTAACTAAATAATCTAATTCATCTATAGCCCATATAATACTTATATCGGAAACAGAGTTAGGAAGTATATAGCTTCTATTTTCTATTTCCAGATATTTATCTTCCAAAGATTTTTTAAGAATATTAATTAATTCTCTTATAGTATCTAAAATATCATACTCGCCTTCTGAGAGGAGTGTGATAATAGAAGACACTTTTGAGGCATTATTATTTAAACTTGCATCTATGAAAGACAATAATACTTCTCTAATATTATCGCTTGTATTTGATTTTTTGTCAAGCAAATATTTTATAGCTTTAGACATACTTCCTGAAGAATATTGAAGTGCTAAGGCCGTTTTTTCTTCATTTAGTCTTAATCTTTTCATTAATATGGACCTTAAAGTATTTTCAGAAAGCGATGCAAACTTAAGCTCCATCATACGTGATATTAAAGGCTTCATTCCATCTTGAACTAATTTATTTGTATCTGAAGTTATCAAAATAAATATATTATTATCTGAAGGCTCTTCTAAAGTACGCAAAAATATATTGGGAGCTCTTTTATCCATTAATTCTATACCCTCTATTATCACTACCCTCTTTCTGCCTAATCTTGGTTTTCTGTATGTCATCTCTATTATGTTTCTAATTGTATCTAATGGTATAACTGTATGAATTATATTATAATGTATTTTCTTTAATGCTGTAAAAAAATCACCATCTATAGAATATTTCTTTTTACCGCCTTTTGCTTTAACTATATTAAGTGCATCTTTTGATTTAGTTCTAAAAATAGAATCTATAAACTCAACATTATCCTCGTTAAGCTCATTTAATGTGTAATTAACAGCCAAATAGTAAGGCTCTATTAAGGCATATCTGGAGCTTTCTTTTTTGTTTCCAAGCATATACTCTTTCGGTTCGCTTGAAGGGTAATTATCATAACTATCAAAAAGCATAGATTCCACTTTATAGAGTATAGAACGGCATTCTGTATAAAAATTATTAAACAAATGAGGAAGTTTATATTCTAAATACTGATTAAAATATATTTCAGCATTTCTAAACCGCTCATCAGTGCCAGCAACTACTACATCAGGGTGCTTATAATTATCTATCATCTTACAAGATTCACATTCATCGCAATAAGTGCCATTGTTTCTTTCGCACAAAAGCACTTTAGCATAATTTAAAGCACTTTCATATTTTCCAACTCCCTCTTCCCCATAAAACAAATAAGCATGATGAAGCCTGCCGCTTTTATATATGCCAGACATTATTTTTAAAGGTGTTGTTTGCCCTAATACTTTAGCCAATTATAAATCTCCACATTTTTTTATATTTAATTTATAAATTATAACAAAATTTATAGCAATATAAATTTGATATTTTACATATATATTATATATTATATAGTATAAGAAATAAATTTTTAAGGATTTCATTATGTCATTAGAAAATAACAACAATAATAATATATCAAAAGAAGATTTAGAAGAAATGGAAAAAAAGAATAAAAGATTATTCAAAAAAATATTATTAAACTCTGAAAGATTAGATAATGCCGAAGAAGGAATAAATAATTTACAATATCATATAGAAGCCTTAAATAGAAATTTAGACTCTATAAATGACATAGACTTAAAAATAGAAATTCTATTAGAAAAGGCAAATGAACTAATAGAAGAAAATATTCAAAAAAATGAAATATTAATACAAAATGCAAATAAAAAGCTCGAAGAACAAAATAGCGAATTTGAAAAATCTATAAACGAAAAGTTTAAAGAAAAATTAGAAGAACAAAATATTAAAAATCATGACATCATAAAAAATATTAACGAAGTAATAAATCTAAAATTAGAAGATAACAACATAAAAAATACCAAATTAAATGAAGAGCTATTAAAGAAAACAGCAGAACTATTAGAAGAAAATACTAAGAAAAATGAAATACTAATACAAAATGCAAATAAAAAGCTCGAAGAACAAGGCAGCGAACTAATAAATAATATCAATGATGAAATAAAAGAAAAATTAAAAGAGCAAAATATTAAAAACGAACAATTCATAAAAACTCTTAATGAGATTATGAATACAAAATTAGAAGAACAAGACAAAAGAAATGATGTTAAGTTGGAAGAGAGCAATAAGAAAAATAAAGACATTAATGAAAACATCATAAAAACAACTAACGAGATGCTTGAGAAATATGACAAGAGTCATGAAGTATTGATTGACTATACTAATAAGAAATTAGAAGAACAGGTTAAAAAGAATGATGAATTTCTAAAAGCTATCAATAATTCTATAAGCTTAAAATTTGAAGAGCAAGACAAAAAAAATAAAGAATTTAATGATTTGATAAATAAAAATCATAACGAAATAATAAAAACAACAAATGAGATGCTTGAGAAATATGACAAAAGCCATGAAATATTAATTGATTATACTAATAAGAAATTGGAAGAACAAGCTAAAAAGAATGATGAGTTCCTAAAAACTATTAATAATTCTGTAAATACAAAACTTGAAGAACAGGACAAAAAAAATAAAGAGTTTAATGAGTTAATCAATAAAAATCATAATGAAATATTAGCAAGAACAAATAGCATGCTTGAAAAATATGACAAAAGTCATGAGGCTATTATAGATTATACAAATAGAAAAATAGAAGAACAAGACATTAAAAACAAAGAGTTCTTAAAAACTTTAAATAATGCAATGAATGATAAATTGCAAGAGCAAGAGAAGAAAAACAATGAGTTTAATCAGTTAATCAATAAAAATTATGATGAAATACTTTCTAAAGCAAATAATATGCTTGAGAAATATGATAAAAGCCATGAAGTATTGATTGATTATACTAATAAAAAAATAGAAGAACAAGACATTAAAAATAAAGAATTCTTTAATACAATGAATAAGTCAATAAATGAAAAATTAGAAGAACAAGACAAAAAAAATAAAGAGTTTAATGACTTGATGAATAAAAATCATAGTGAAATATTATCAAAAACAAATAACATGCTTGAGAAGTATGACAAAAACTATGAAACATTGATGGAGTATACAAATAAAAAGATTGAAGAACAAAATAATAAAAACAATGAGCTTGTAAAAAACATTAATAATGCTGTTAACTTAAAAATGGAAGAGCAGGATAGAAAAAACAGAGATTTCAGCAGCAGCATGGAAACAAGAATGAATGACATGCTCAAAAAATATGATAGAAATTATGAAACATTAATAGATTATACAAATAAAAAAATAGAAGAAAACAGCATAAAAAACAGCGATTATATTACAACTCTAAACAATGCTAAAAGTATTATAAATGAGTTTAACAGCGACAAAGAAAAATTAAGAGAATATACAGACAGACAAATAGAAAGACAAGAACAAAAAAATAAAGAGTTTAGAGATGATATGGCTAGACAATATGATAATATGTTTAGAACAACTGATGCTATGCTCATAAAACAAAAAGAAGCAGAATTATCATCAAAAAATAACGCAAATAACTTTGCTATAATTATGGGTTCTTTGGCTGCAGTAGTTATAGTAGTTGTTATAGCTTTACAGATACTATAATAATTTATAATAATTTATAACAACATGTATCTTTTTGATGATAAAATTGATAAACTGCATTATGAGAAATATTATTTAGACTTGGGCTATAAATATATTTGCGGTATAGATGAAGTTGGACGCGGTTCGCTTTTTGGAGAGGTTACTGCTTGTGCTATTATAATGCCTTTAGATGATGATATAATAGAAGAAGCAAATGATTCCAAAAAACTTACCGCAAAAAAAAGAGAAGAGCTTTACAAAATTATCACTCAAAAAGCATTATCATATTCACTATATTCTGTGCCTGCAAATATTATAGACGAAATTAATATATATAATGCTACAAAATTAGCTATGCTTAAAGCAGTTGAAGGTTTAAAAGTAAAACCTGATATATTATTAATAGATGCCATGAAAATTGATACTGAAATAAAACAAGAGTCTATAATAAAAGGCGATTTAAAATCATATTCTATAGCTTGTGCCAGCATAGTTGCTAAAGTAAGCAGAGATAAAGCCATGAGCATATTATCAGAAAAAAATAAAGAATATGATAAATACAAAATATCAAAAAATAAAGGCTACGGCACAAAAGAGCATATTGAGGCTATAAAAAAATATGGTGCAAGCGATTTACATAGATTATCATTTGAACCTATAAAATCTATAAAAAAAGAAATGAAAGAAGAAAATAGTTTTTTTATATAAAATGCTAAACATTAATAATAAATACTCAAACATAATAATAAATAGCAAAAACTCTCAAAACATAAAAGAGGGAGACATTGTAAGATATTCTCTTATGCGTAAATTGGATAATGATAGGGCTATTATTAATATAATGGGAAATAAGGTTGTGGCATTATTCAAAGATGGAATGCAAGATAAAGGTTTTGCAGTTATTAACAAAGAAAATGGAAAAATAATATTAAAATTGCTTAAAGATGTAAATAGCATTAAAGAAGCAAGAGAAAGCATCAATAACAATGCCATAAAAGATACTTTAGTTTTGAACACTAACAAAGAAAATAATAGTGAAGCTGCTGCTATTTTATTAAAAAATTCTATAAAACAAAGCCCTGAAAATATAGCTTATTTGGAGAGAGTTTTAAAATACATACCTCAATTAGATGATAAAAAATTGAAGTTTATACTGCATTCTATGTCTAATAAAATATATTTTAGCATTGATGAATTAGAAATGTTTGAAAATATTTTTTCAAAATTTAATAATTTACACTCATTTATAAAAAACTCTAACAAAAATATTGAAAAAACCGAAATATTACTAACGCTTTTAAAAGAAATTAATGATACTGACAAAAGCCTAAAAAACTATATATCTTCAAATGGAAATTTGAGTGTATGGTTTATGCTCTTTGATATGCTTCAAGATGAATTATCTTCTGATAGTTCTAATATGCTTAATCTTCTTTTAAAGATATTATCCTCCAATAGGAAAAATAAAACTTTTAGAGAAGGTTCTTTTTTAATACCAATACCTTTTATGGTTAATAATGAATTAAAAGAGGTACTTCTTTATATAAATAGAAAAGATAATAAAGCTAAAAGTTTAGAGTTTATAGCTTATAATAATAATAAAGAACTGTGCAAAATAGAAATTGTAAAAGAAAATAAATATATTATTAATTTGCTATTATTTGATAAAAAACTATTTTTAAAATGTAAAAATATAAAAACAAATATAGATAAAGAATTAGAAAAGTTTAATGATATAGAATTGGAGATAAATTATGAAAAAAGAGATTGAAAATGCTGTCGCTTTACTTTATGAGCGGGAAATACATAATGCTCCAATAGTAATATCAAAAGGTGAAAAACTCTTAGCTAAAAGAATGATAGAAATAGCTAAAAAAAATAAAATACCTATAGTGTCTGATGAGGATACTGTAAAAGAACTTATGCAATTAGAAATAGGAGAAGAAATACCATATTCAGTTTATGAAGCAGTTAGTATAATATTAAAATATGTATATAAATTAAAGGCAGAGTAAAAAATAATTATGGAAAAGATTACTAGCGTTAAAGTAGATGATATCAAAACCAAAGTTGATAAACAGGATATTTATATCTATAATGGTTTTATGGCTATTAGTAAGTATATAAAATCTATAGATGAAGATATTAAAAGATTAAAAAAATGGGATATAGAAGAAGTATTTATAAAAGATTCTGATGCTAATGCTTATGGATATCAGACTCCTGAAGATTTTGAAAAATTTGCAAGAGAATGCCTTGTATATAGAAATATATATTTTAATATATTAGAAAAAGTAAAAACAAGCTTAGGGGACTTTAGATATAATAATATAGTTAATATATCCAATTTAAAATCAATTATAGATAGCATATTAGACCTTATTAACAAAAATATGAATGCAGCTATAGAGTTATTAAATATTGAAAATTTAAGCAGAGATGATTATTATTATATAAGATCATTGAATGTATCTATGATATCTTTGATGCTTGGCAAGGTAATGAAATTTCCTGAAGATAAATTACAAAAATTAGGTTTGGGTGCTATATTATATGATATAGGTCTTATTAGAATACAAGATAAAGTATTAAATAAACATACACAGTTTACACCAGAAGAATATATTGAAATAAAAAAACATACAGTATTTGGTTATAAAATAATAAAAACAAATTTTAGATTAGAAGAAGAAATAGCAGTTATTCCTTTAGAGCATCATGAACATTATAACGGCAAAGGATATCCAAGAGGAATTAGCGGCAATCAAATACATTTATATCCAAAAATAGTTGCCGTTGCACATTCTTTAGAAAAAATATTAAAACCTATAAGAATATTAAGAGACAGCAATAAAACACCTACATATTCTAAGATTGTTAATGGCTCTAGGACTATTGAAAATAAAACATTATCTGATGCTGTAAGGGAAATAATAAAAGGAGCTAATATAAAATTTGACCCTATAATAGCAAAACTTGTTGTAGGCACTTTTAGTGTCTATCCAATAGGAACTGTAGTAATTTTGAATGATAATAGAAGGGGATTAGTATTTGCTACTAATATTAGCTATCCTATTAGACCAATAATAAAAATAGTATCCGATGAAAATAATAATTTTATTGAAGATGGTGAAGTAATTAATTTAATAGAAACTAATAAGTTGTTAATAAGCGGGGTAGATAAAGATAGTAATATTTTAGAGGAGGTAAAGTTAAGACTATTAAATAAAAAAGAAAATAATGACGGCAATTAAATGAAAAGTAAAAAAGAGATAGGCAATCTTGGAGAAGATATTGCCTTAAATTATCTCGAAAATCTTGGGTATGAATTATTAGAGAGAAATTATAAAAGCAGCATAACAAGAGGCGAGATAGATTTAATAATGACAAAAGGAGTTGTTATTGTGTTTGTAGAAGTAAAATATCGAAGACAGGGAAGTTTTGGATATGCAGCTGATGCTATAACAGAGCGTAAAAAACAAAAGCTCTATGAGACAGCTGAGGAATACTTAATTAAAAAAGGATTAAGTTTAAGTCAAAAATGTTCCTTTGGGGCAGTTTTAATAGACGATACCAACTATAGTAGAGAAATTTCTTTTGTAGAAGACATTTTTATATAGGGGTATTGTATGAAAACGGCTGTGAAAATCAATTATGAAAAAATAGAAATTTATAAAAAGAAATTAAAAGATAAAAAGTATGTAGATAAAGCTATAGAAAGGCTTGCAGGACACTTAATTAGTGCTGTTATAGATTAATATAATTAAGGGCAGAAAATGAATATAATAGACAGAGGTAAATTAACTTTATTATTAGAAAGTGAAAATTTAAAATTATTATCTGAAAAGTTGGATAATAATTTTGAAAATGCAGTTAATGAATTATTTAATATTAAAGGCAGAGTAATAACCTCTGGAGTTGGTAAGAGCGGGCATATTGCAAGAAAAGCAGCTTCCACTTTTGCTTCTACTGGAACGCCAAGTTTTTTCGTTGACCCTAATGAATGTTTGCATGGCGACTTTGGTATGATAACTAAAGATGATTATTTAGTATTATATTCTAAAGGCGGAGAGTCAAGAGAGATTATAGAATTAGTAAATTGGTCTTGCAGACAAAATATACCATACATAGCCATTACTAATGATAAATCTTCTACTCTATCAAAGAATGCAAAAATCACTTTGCTTACACATGTAAAGGAAGAGGCTTGTCCTTTAAAATTAGCACCTACTGTTAGTACAACTGCTTCTTTAGCTTTATCTGATGCTTTGGCTACTGCTTTAATGGAACTTAGGGGATTTAAAGCTGAAGACTTTGCAGTATTTCACCCAGGCGGAAGTTTAGGCAGACAATTAGCTAAAGTAAAAACTATTATGCATACTGATAACTTGCCAATTATAAATTTAGATACATCTCTATATGATGCTTTATTTAAAATTATAGAATGTAAGCTTGGCATTGCAATTATTACAGATGATAATAACTTTCTTAAAGGCATTATTGTAGATGGAGATTTAAAAAGATTATTGGTAAAAGACAAACAAATAGAAAATATCCTAAAAACAAAAGTAAAAGATATAATGAATAACAACCCTAAAGTAATATATCAAGATACTCTTATAGGCGAAGCTTTACATTTGATGGAAGGAAAAATTACTAATCTTGTAGTTGTTGAAGATTGTAAAGACGGCAAAAAACCTATAGGTATAGTTCATATACATGATATTCTAAAAATAAAGGCTTTTTAAGCTTCTAAATAACCTTTATCTAACAAAGATTTTTTTATTCTATTAGTTTCTAATTTATCATCAGTTGTAACTGTAATATATTTTAAACTCTCCATAGTAGATAGTTTTTCTATATTAAAACCTCTGACATTTTCTAATATAAGTATTTTTATTTTTTTATTATTAAATATTGCTTCTAAATCTTCCAAACTTCTTAAATTTCTTAATATCACTTTTTCTAAATTTTCTAATTTTGATAAATCTGGTATATATTTTAATTCTGATATAGAGTTTAATCCTATTATCCTTAAATTTTTTAAATCATTTAAAAAATCTAAAGTATTTATTCCTTTTCCTTTTTCAATATATATTTCTTCCAAGTTAGGCATTCTTTTTGGAATCTCATCAGAATGAGTAGCAGATGATAGTATAGATAATTTTTTTAATTGACTCATCTTAGTAAAATGCTCCACTCTAATATTTGAAGCCCCTATATCGCAAAAACTTTTTCTATTTTCTATATAAACAGAATGTTTTAAGCTAAAACCATTTTCTAAATAAAAACTGCTGAGTGTTTCAATACTGTCAAGAGGACTTAAAGCAATATCTTTATCAACGTTTCCATTAATATGTAAACTTATCAAATTGCCAAGTCTTGAAAAAATATTTAAATTGCTTATTGGGTTTTTAAGAGAAGCATAAAATGTTAAGTTTCTCACTTCTGGTATAAACTTAATGATATCTTCTCCAGATAAACTATTACTGCCATTTTCTTTTTCTGAAGAAATATTTAAAAAGAAATCAGGTCTCTCTTTTAATACATCATTTAAAAAAGGTATAATATCTTTTGATATTCCGCTATTATCTATAAATAAAGATATTCTATCTTCAGAAGTTTTTAATTCTAATAAGTCATTTTCATTTAATGATGAGATTTTTACGTTTTTCATAATTTCCCCCATATAATAAAATTAAAGCACAGGTGCAATAATTCTGCAAGCTGAATTTCTAAGTCTAATCAAAATAGGCTGCTTTTTATATTCTTCCATAGTTATTTTATGAGATTTTGAAATATCTTCTCTAAAAATACTTTCAAATTCTAAAGCAGTATCTATATCATATATAACAGCATTCATCTCATAATGCAAATAAAAACTTCTTATATCCATATTACAAGTGCCAGAAGATACAATCCTTCCGTCTATAACACAAAACTTACTATGCAAAAAACCGCTCTCATATAAATAAATATTAACACCCGCCTTAAGAAGAGTCTCAAAATAAGTTTGAGCAACCCACCAAGCTACTAATTTATCAGGCTTACCCGTAATCATTAAATTAACATTTATTCCAGACAAAGCAGCATTTTCTAAATCATGCAAAAAGCCATCATCAGGCACAAAATAAGGACTTTCTATATAAATACTTTCTTTAGCATCGGCTATCATTTTTGAATAAATCTTTTGTATAGAATCCCATTTAGAATCTGGTCCAGAAGATATTATTTGCATAGGGAGATATTTATCTGTAGTCGAAGAAGGAAATAATTCCTGCATAAGTGAAGAACCTTCCACGTTATCCATCAAATTATCTAAATCTCTTCCGCCGGCATTATGCCAGTCGCATACAAAAACATTCTGTATGAGATTACAAGCATCACCCACTATACGCATATGAGTATCTCTCCAAGAAGCAAACCTCTTTCCGCCGTCAATATATTCCTGACCTAAATTCATTCCGCCCATATAGGAAATTATACCATCTATAACTACTATCTTTCTGTGATTGCGGTAATTAACATATCTAGTCCAAAATATAGAAAATGGGTCATGATAATACAAAAACTCTATGCCATTTTTTTTAAGCTCTTTTTTGTATTTTTTGCTTATCCTAAGCATAGAGCCAAGTCCGTCAAATATAAGCCTAACTTTAACACCTTCTTTTGATTTTTTTATTAGTATATCTTTTATTTTATTTCCTAATTCATCGCTTCTCCATATAAAATATTCCATGTGTATTGTTTTTTCAGCGAGTTTCAAATTATTAATTAAATCATCAAATAAATCTTTGCCTTCATCAAAAACATAAACTTGATTTTGAACAGTAATCGGAGAGTATCCGCTTTTTATTGCAAGCTTTACTAAATTTGTGTGCTTTGCATAATTACCGCCCATATTATCTATAATATTCATCTGCTCTTCAAGCAAAGAAGAAAAGTGTTTTCTTATCATATCTTCAGGAAGTCTTGCAGAAAGTTTTCTTTTAGATTTTTTCCAATTTACACCTAAGAATAAATAGAAAATAGCCCCCACATACGGCAAAAATACCAACACAGTAAGCCAAGCTATAAAAGAATAAGGCGGTCTATTTTCAAGAAGCATTTTTATTGCTATTAATATGACATATAGAAAAAATATAATAGTTAATATATAAATAAACATTCAATTATAATCTCTAATTTAAACATTATATATTATTATTTATAGTATATAAGACAAATACAAAAAGTCAATGAATGCTTAATATATTTTAATATGCACTAAAAATTTTTTACTTTGGTTATTTTAATTATTTGCAGGGCTTTGCCCCGCACCCCACTTCTTTTGCGACCGAAGGAAGTGCCCTTGTGGCGTGACCCAAAGAAGCAAAAAGACTGCATTTTTTAACTTAAAATACAGGTATTATCTTACATTTTATTTATATTCCAAACATACAAAGCTAAAGCATTTGCACTTTTTGGTTCTTTTTGCTGCGGGAAAAAGAACAATACAAATAACCAAAAGGCTGCATTTAATAAAATCTAAATATATTACCAAATAATATGTGCAACAAAAAACTCAATAATACATCTATTATAAAATATAGAAATTGACAAAACAAATCTGTTTCAATATAATTGTTTTTGTATTAGATTTTATATTAAAAATAGGAATAAAAATGGATAACAAAAAATTAGAAAGCACCGAAGAAGCTCTTTTTTCTCATGTGTATTTTTATAAAATTTTATTTAAAGAAAAACCACAACTGCCAAATATAGAATTGGTAAAACAAAAATTAAGAGGCATATATAATAACATAGAAACAATCTCTGAAGATAAAAACCTATACAGCATAATGATTAATGACCTTAAAGTAAAATTTCAAGATGATAAAGAATTAGGTGTTCAAGTTTTTATGTATGAGCCTATAGAGTTTGATTATAGCACTATAAGCGATGAAGTTTATAATCAGGCTTGGGATATAAAAGATGCTAAAGAATTATTAAAAGAGTGCAAATATCAAGTAATGTTAAGCGACTTTTTGGCTGGCGGATTAGATTATAAAGACAGAACTACCCTACTCAACAACTGGCTTAATATAGCATTAAATATATTTCCTAATGCTGTTGCCGTATACAACGAACAAAGCGGTAAAATTTTACTTAGAGAACAATTATTAAAAAATCAATATCCTAAAAATTTAAGATTCTTATATTCAGGATTAAATATTAGATTTTTTAAAGTGCAAAACACTAATGATATGATAGTTGATACATTTGGGCTTTATTCCATAGGTCTTTCTGATATTCAGTACCATTTTCATGATTTAAACCCAAACAATATAATACAGCATGCTATGAATATTGCTGCATATATATTTGAAAATGGAAACATTATAAAGAGTAATGATGAGATAGAAAGCATATTTAATGGAGTAAAATGGTTATGCAGATACGAAAAATCTTTAACTAAACCGCATAGAGAGATATTGGACATCAATACTCTTGAATATGCTGCTGGAAAAAGAAATTAAATATATAAAAAAATAAATAAAAAACAATAATTTTTTAAATAAATTCAAAATAAAGTATTGACATGTTCTAAAAATATGTTAGAATAAACTAACAATTAGTTAGAGACTATAGTTGTTTTAAGCAAATTCTTTTGTATCCTTAAATTGATACAATATATTTTATAACCTTCATTTAATTAAACTGTTTTGGCACCTTTACAATAGTAGGGGTGCTAATTTTTTATTAACTATTATTAAAAAAATAATAATTTACTATGAAGAAAAAATATATAATATTGATATATAATTAATCGCTTAATTTTTTATTTAAAAAAGGCCCTTCTAAAATAAAGACCATGTGCAGGTGCTGTTACAAAAGCAAGCGTTCTATCTTCTTTTTTTAATATATCTTCTATAAAGTTTATAGGCATATTTTTTCTTTGACCTTCAACCAATGTGCCAACGATAATACGAACCATATTATGCAAAAAAGCATTACCCCTTATAATAAAATATATAGTATCTTTTTTTCTTATAGCACGTACCCTTTCAATATATCTAAACTTAGAATCATTTTCATCTTCAGTAGAGCAAAAAGAAGTAAAATTATGCTCCCCTATAATATACTTAGCATATTCATTTATAAGTTTTTCATTTATAATGTTTTTTCTATAAAACCAAGAATATCTCTCATAAAAAGGAACAGATATATCACTATTTTGTACTACATAAATATACTCTCTAAAGGTAGCAGAAGCTCTGGCATTAAAAGTATCATCTACTACTTCAGCATTAATTATTCTTATATCTTTAGGAAGAGCAGAATTCAAAGCCCTAGTAACTCTTTCTATAGGCACAAGCATTTTTTCGACTCTAAAATTAGCCACCTGCCCCAAAGCATGCACTCCTGCGTCAGTTCGTCCGCATCCATATATTGTAGTTTTTTTTGAATATATTTTTTGAACTGCTTTATAAATTTCTCCCTGAACAGTTCTCAAATTAGGCTGTATCTGCCAGCCAAAAAAATCAGTGCCGTCATATTGTATAGTTATTTTTATATTAGTCATTATTATTATTTATAAATATTTATTATTGAACGTAGTCATACTATAACAAATAATAAATTAAGTCAAATTATCAAATAAAACTAGTAAATCTAAAGATTGAGTTTTAATAAAATATAATATTTTTTGGTTATAGATATTTAAAAAGTAAATTAATAAATATTTATATTACATTAATTTTATTATTTGTATATTTTTTGTTTATTCAACTTTTTCCCGCGTACGAGCTGTACCACCTTGCCGCACGGTAATGTTATCCTTTAATTATAACTTCTTAGTCGTGCGGAGGAGTGCCTTTTAATGTACAATTAAATTATAAAATTTATAATAAGAATGCAGTTCTTTTGCTTCTTTTATACCAATAAAAGAAGTGGGGGTTCGGGGGCTAGTCCCCGCAGATAATAAAAAAGATGAAAATTTTTTAGTATCTATTAAACAACTATAATTTATATTATTATTTTTATTCAACTTTTTCCCGTAGCAAAAAGTTGCAAAAAGTACAAGTACTATAGCTTTGTATGTTGGAATATGTATAAACTATATTGTAATACCAACATTTTAAGCATAAAAAATGCAGTTCTTTTGCTTCTTTTATACCAATACCGAGTAGGTGCCTATCGGCAAAAGAAGTGGGGTGCGGGGCAAAGCCCTGCAAATAACTAAAATAAAAGAATCAAAAATTTTTAATATATATTATTAAAACTATTATTTTATATCAAATTTCTTATTGTTCTTTTTCCCGCAGCTCGCACCCACAGGCACTTCCTTCGGTCGCAATCTGGGGAAAGCCCCAGATATAAAACAAAATATAATTTTCACAAAATAAAATTCTAAGACTATAAAAAAATATTAAACAAATTTCAATTATACCGAAAATAATTACTAAGAATATAACAAATTAATTAAATATAAAAAAAATTACTTTTATGGAGGAATTCGCCTTATGATGCGTTCATTATTTGCAGGTGTATCTGGATTGCAGAATCACCAAACTAGAATGGATGTTGTTGGTAATAACATATCCAATGTAAATACATACGGTTTTAAAAAAGGTAGAGTAACTTTCAAGGATATGATAAGCCAATCTTTAAGCGGAGCAGCTAAACCGCAGGAAGATAGAGGCGGTATCAATCCTCAGCAGGTTGGTCTTGGTATGCAGGTAGCTACTATAGATACAATACATACACAAGGAGCTTTACAAGTTACAGGTGTAAATACAGATTTAGCTATTCAGGGAGAAGGTTTCTTTATTGAGAAGAAAGGAAATAGTTCTTATTATACAAGAAATGGTGCTTTCTCTTTAGATAAAAATGGTTATTTAGTTAATCCTTCAAATGGTTATAAGGTACAAGGTTGGAATGCTGTACTTAATCCAGAAACAGGCATGATGGAATTAAATACTGCTGCCGGCGTAGAAGATTTAATTATACCAGTAGGTTCAAAAGACCCAGCAAGAGCTACACAAAATACTAAGTTCTTCTGTAACCTACAAAAAAATAGCGATACTCACCAAGCAGATTTAACTATTTATGATTCTACAGGAATACCTCGTCAATTAAGAGCAACATTCAATAGAACAGATGTTAACAGATGGGATATGGTAATAGAAGTACCAGAAGCAACAGAAGGAAGTGTAAGTGTTTCAGCAGGCGACCCTGTTGAAGGCGGCGGAAACAATACTTTCCAATTAGTATTTAATGATGCTGGTTCTTTAATTTCAGTAAGCGACGGTACTAATACTCAAACTGAAGGAGTATTAATGCCTAATGTATCTTTCACTTACACAGGTACAGACGGAGAAGTAAATCAAACTATTAACCTTACTTTAGGAGAGGTTGGTTTATTTAATGGTATTACACAATTTGAATCCCCTTCAACAACTAAAGCTATAGAACAAGACGGCTATACTATGGGTATGCTTGAAGGTTTCAGCTTTGATGACAGCGGTCAGATTACTGGTGTATTTACAAACGGTAATAGAAAAACTTTAGGACAGGTTGCTTTAGCTAAATTTGCTAATGCAGGCGGTTTGGAAAAAGCAGGAGATACTTTATTTGTAGAGAGCAATAACTCTGGTGCTGCTAATATTGGTGTTGCTGCTGCTGAAGGAAGAGGTTCTATTAAAGCTGGTACTTTAGAGATGTCTAACGTTGATTTGAGCGAACAGTTTACTGATATGATAGTAACTCAAAGAGGTTTCCAAGCTAATGCAAGAACTATAACTACAGCTGACCAGTTACTTCAAGAGGTTATAGCACTTAAAAGATAAATAAAATATTAGACTTTTTGTTTTTTTTTAGTATAATATAATGGTTAGGAGTTTCTTAATATTATGATATATGTAACTAGATTTGACGGAAGCGTTTTATATATTAATCCACATCAAATAGAGTTTATGGAGGAAACTCCTGATTTGGTAATCACTATGCTATCTGGAAGAAAAGTGCTAACTAAAGATAGTTTTGAAACAGTGTTAAATAGAATAGTTGAATATAGAACAAGAATAGTAAATGAAGATTCTACTAAAAAACCTTCTTTCTATGGAAATGAAGATTAAGGCAGCAAAAATTAGTAAAAGTTTAATAAAAAATAAATAAAATATTAGAGAGTAAAAAATATGGATATTATAGTACCTTTAGGTTTTTTCTTAGTTATAGGTATCAATTTATTTGGTATAATTTCAGGCGGTGGTAATGTTGGTCACATGGTAGATATTGCCTCTGCAGTTGTAACAGGTTTAGGAGGAACTACTTCTCTTTTCGTTGCAAACGACATAGGAACTATATTGGGCGTACCTAGAGCTATTAAAGTTCTTTTAAATAAACCTAACTATGATGAAGCACAAATAATTATTACTTTAATAAGTTTCTCTGAAAAGGCAAGAAGAGAGGGCTTGCTTGTACTTGAAGATGATATACAAGAAGTGTCTGACCCATTTCTTAAAAAAGGAATGCAGCTTGTAGTAGACGGAACAGACCCAGAATTAGTAAAAAATATTTTGAATACAGAAATAGATAACGTAGAGGCAAGACACGATACAGTAAGAAAGGTATTTGAAGATGCTGCTTCATTATATCCTGCTTGGGGTATGATTGGTACATTAATCGGACTTGTAATAATGCTTAGAAGCTTAGGTGGCGGTGGTGGTGTTGAAGCCATTGGTTCTGGTATGGCGGTAGCACTTATTACTACTTACTATGGTTCGGTTATAGCTAACGGTTTTGCTTTGCCTATAGCTGGTAGGCTTGCAGCAAGACATGCTTCTGAGGCTATTGTACAGAGCATTATGCTTGAGGGTATATTATCTATACAGGCTGGCGATAACCCTAGAATTGTTAAAGATAAATTAGTATCTTTCTTACCTCCTCCTCAGCGTCAAAAAGTTAATGAGCAGGTTGGAGATAGATAAATAATTTAAGGATAAATAATGGCTACTATTAAATTTGGTAAAAAAGCTAAAAAAGTTGGGGATAAAGCACAGGTACCTGGTCCTTCTGCTCCATTATGGCTTCAAACTTATGGAGACTTCGTTACTTTGGTACTTACGTTCTTCGTATTACTACTTTCTACAATGTCTGAATCTATTAGTGATTCTACTATGCAGTTGCTTGCTACTGCTTTTCAGGGTTCTTTTGGTAATTTATCTGGGGGAGTTACTTTATCACAGAGTAAATTAGTTGCAGGAGGAGCTAATGTAGATGCTTTACCTGCTATGGACAGAGGTTACTCTATGGGTAGAAGCGTGGATAAGGCAGTATCAGTATTAGAATCTGAAATAAAAAACAATAAAGTAAGAGTATCTGAAGATGAAAGAGGTTTTGTCATCACATTAGGTGCAGACCAATATTTTGAATCAGCTTCTACAAACATAGTAAATACCCAAAGCAATACTGAAACTTTTATCAAGATAGCTTCAGTGCTTAGCACATTACCAAACGATATTAGAATAGAAGGTCATACAGATTCTGGTGCAATATTAGAAGGAAGTATTACAGAACAATGGTTTGGAAACAACTGGGGACTTTCTACTGCGAGAGCTATTGTTGTATTAGAAAAAATATT